>CAZMCO010000001.1:0-75343 GCA_964565215.1 uncultured Candidatus Saccharibacteria bacterium
AAATACATACCCTTTCCATTTTAATTTTAATGATTAACTATTGTCTAAAGAGTATCGTTGGGCAAGGGTATGTATTTTAAGGACGCGCCTTTGAATTATGTCTATCTTATATATCATCGCTACTCCTATTGGAAATTTAGAAGATATCAGCTCCCGGGCTTTACGAATTTTAAAAGAAGTGGATTTTATTCTATGCGAAGATACTAGAACAACTAAAAAACTTTTAGCTCATTATCAGATTAGTAAACTTACTATTAGTTATCATCAGCATAGCCGGCTAACAAAGATTGAATATATTTTAAACCAGTTAAAGAAGGACAAAAAATTGGCTTTAGTTTCTGAAGCTGGCACACCTGGTATTAACGATCCAGGAGCCAAATTAATTGATTATTTGGTTAACCAATTACCTCATTTAAAAATTGTCCCTATTCCCGGTCCTTCAGCTTTAATTACTGCTTTAAGCATGGCTGGTTTGCCAGCTGATAGATTTATTTTTCTCGGCTTTCCGCCAGCCAAGAAAAAGAGAAAAAAGTTTTTTCAGGAAATTGCTCAAGCAAAATATACAGTTGTCTTTTATGAATCGCCTCATCGAATTTTAAAAACCTTGCAAGAATTAATTGATTTAGATAGACAGGTTGTTATTTGCCGTGAATTAACCAAGAAATTTGAAACTATTTACCGGGGCAATATTAGAGAAATTATCAAACAGATTAAGCCAAGGGGAGAATTTGTAATAATTATTAACCATGCCTAAAAAATTCTATATCACCACGCCTATTTACTATACTAATCAGCCGCCGCATATCGGCACGGCTTATACTACGGTGGCGGCTGATGTTTTAGCTCGCTATCATCGGAAATTAGGCGAGAGTGTTTTCTTTTTAACGGGGACTGACGAACATGGTGAAAACATTGCTCAAGCGGCTGCCAAAGCAGGTAAATTACCTCAAGAGTTTGTTGATGAGATAGCTGAATTATTCAAAAAAGCTTGGGCCAAGCTTAATATCCAATATGATGATTTTATCAGAACGACTGAAAAGCGACACCGAAAAGGAGTAGCCAAATTTTTATTAAAACTTAAGCAAAGCGGCAAAGTTTATCAAGATGATTACCAGGCCTTATATTGTTCTGGTTGTGAAGATTTTATTTTCAAAAAAGATTTAGTTGATGGCAAATGTCCTTATCATAAAAAAGAACCGAAATTAATTTCAGAAAAGAACTATTTTTTTAAACTAATTGATTTTTTGCCTCAAATTAAAGAATTGATAGAAAAAGATAAAATAGCAATTAGACCCAAAGAAAGAAAAAAAGAAGTTCTTTCTTTATTGAAACAGAATTTAGGCAATCTTTCTATTTCGCGACAAAAAGTGAAATGGGGCATTCCCTTACCTTTTGATAAAAAGCAAGTTTGCTACGTTTGGGTGGACGCTTTGTTAAATTATATTACGGCCATTGACTTTAATAAGCTCTGGCCAGCCGATCTCCATTTAATAGCCAAGGATATTGTTAAATTTCACGCCATTTTCTGGCCAGCTTTGCTTTTAGCGGTTGGTCTTAAGCCACCGCGAAAAATCTTTGTTCATGGCTTTTTCACAGTTAACGGCCAAAAAATGAGCAAAACCCTGGGCAATGTTATTGACCCGATTTATTTAGCTGATAAATATGGAACAGATGCTTTAAGATATTTTCTATTGCGGGAAATTTCTTTTGGTCAAGACGGTGATTTTAGCATTAAACGTTTTGAGGAGCGCTATAATGCTGATTTGGCCAATGGCTTGGGTAATTTAGTCAGCCGGGTTTTGGCTTTGTCAGAAAAAGCTAAGCCAATTAAATTAACTGGCGGGCAATTAACCAAGAAAATTAAGGTAGTTCAGGAAAAATACCAAAAAACAATGGAAGAGATAAAACTTCATAAGGCCTTAGAATCAATTTGGCAATTGATTAGTTTTTGCGACGAATATATTGAGAAAAATAAACCCTGGCAATTGATTAAAACCGAGCCAGAAAAATTTAAGCAGATTATTTCAGAACTTTTAGTCACCTTAAAAGAAGTCGCTTCTTTGTTAGAACCATTTATGCCAGCCACCTCAGAAAAAATCTTAAACCAAATCAAGCAGAATAAAAAAACCGCGGCCTTATTTCCCCGGCTGTAAAATTCTATGTCTAAACCTTTTTTGATTGATAGTCACGCTCATGTTAATCTTAATGCTTATAAAGACGATGGTGATGAAGTAATTAAGCGGACTTTAAAAGAAAATATTTGGCTGATTAATATCGGCGCTCAATACAGCACCAGCCGTCGGGCGGTTCAGTATGCCGGAAAATATAAAGAAGGCGTTTATGCAGCAGTTGGGCTTCATCCAATTCATATTTTAGAAGAATTTGAATCAACTAAATATAAGGAGTTATTAGAAAATCCTAAGACAGTGGCTATGGGAGAGATTGGCCTAGAATATGGAGAGGGAATTAGCCAAGCAGCCAAAGATAAACAGAAAAAGGTTTTAATAGAACAATTGGAATTGGCCCAACAAATAGACAAACCAGTTGTTTTCCATTGCCGTAAGGCCTACGATGATTTGATTGAATTATTAGTTCAATTTCAAACTGGTTGCGCTAATTGTCCAATGGCCTGCTCATCAGGCCTGCGAGGTGTTTTTCATTGTTTTATGGGTCGTTGGTCCCAGGCAGAAAAACTTTTATCAATGGGATTCTATTTTGGCTTTAATGGCTTGATTACTTATGCTCGTGATTATGATAAAGTCATTGAAAAGCTGCCTTTAGAGAAAATATTATTGGAAACTGATTGTCCTTATTTAACGCCAGTGCCTCACCGAGGCAAAAGAAACGAACCCTTATATGTCAAATATGTCGCGGAAAAGATTGCTGAAATTAAGGGAATAAAATTGGAAAAAGTCGCCCAACAAACAACTAAAAATGCGAGGGAGTTGTTTAATATCTAAGGACGCATGAAATACAATCCGCAAAAAATTGAAAAAAAGTGGCAAGAGAAATGGGCTAAACAGAAGCTTTATCAGGCCGAGGATTTTTCTAAAAAACCGAAAAAATATATTATGGTGGAATTTCCTTATCCTTCAGGCGATGGCTTGCATGTTGGCCATGTCCGCAGTTATACGGCTCTTGATGCTTTGGCTCGCAAGAAAAGAATGGAAGGATACAACGTTCTTTACCCGATGGGCTGGGATGCTTTTGGTTTACCGACGGAAAATTATGCTATCAAAACCGGTATTCACCCAGCTAAAGTGACTGAAGAAAATATTAAGGTTTTTAAAAAACAAATGAACTCACTTGGTCTTTCTTTTGACTGGTCTAGAGAAATTAATACAACTGATCCTAGGTATTATAAATGGAGCCAATGGATTTTTCTGCAGTTTTTTAAAAAAGGGTTGGCTTATCAATCAGAAATGCCCATTAACTGGTGTCCCAGCTGTAAAATTGGTTTGGCTAATGAAGAAGTTATTAGCGGCAAGTGCGAACGCTGCGGCGCTCAAACCGAAAAAAAATTAATTAAGCAATGGCTTTTAAAAATTACCAAATATGCTGACCGATTGATTGATGATTTAGAAAAAATTAATTATTTAGAAAAAATTAAAACCCAGCAGATTAATTGGATTGGCCGCAGTTATGGAACAGAAATTGATTTTCCAGTCGTTGACTCAAAAGATGTAATTGTTGTCTTTACTACTCGGGTGGATACTATTTTTGGCATTACCGCTATGATTATCGCCCCAGAACATCCTCTATTGGAGAAATTGACTAGTCCTGAAAATAAAGAGCAAGTTAAAGAGTATGTTTTGGCTTCCAAAAAGAAAAGTGAGTTTGAAAGAACTCAATTAGAAAAAGAAAAGACTGGTGTTTTTCTCGGCTCTTATTGTCTTAATCCAATCAATCAGGAAAAAGTACCGATTTGGGTCAGTGATTATGTCATTGCTACTTATGGCGGTGGGGCAGTCATGATTGTCCCGGCTCATGATAAACGTGATTATGCTTTTGCCAAAAAATATGGTTTGGAAATTCGGGAAGTTATTTCAGGCGGCAATATTAATAAAGAACCTTATCTGGAATATGGTAAATTAATTAATTCAGGTGATTTTAACGACTTATCTTTTCAAGAAGCAATTAAGAAAATTACTGATTGGTTGATAAAAAATAAATGCGGCCGTCAGACAGTCCAATATAAATTGCGTGATTGGATTTTTTCCCGCCAGCATTATTGGGGAGAACCCATCCCGATTATTCATTGTTCAAAATGCGGTGCCCTAGCTGTGCCAGAAAAAGATTTACCAGTTAAATTGCCTTACCTAAAAAAATATCAGCCCAGTCAAACCGGTCAGTCCCCTTTGGTTAAAATAAAAGAATGGCTAGAGACAAAATGTCCCAAGTGTGGCGGTCCAGCCCAAAGAGAAACCGACACTATGCCTAATTGGGCTGGCTCTTCTTGGTACTTTTTAAGATATATTGACCCCAATAATGATAAAAAGTTTGCTAATTTTAAGAAGTTGAAATACTGGCTGCCAGTTGATCTTTACAATGGCGGTATGGAACATACCACCCTTCATCTGCTTTACTCTCGTTTTTGGCATAAATTTTTATATGACCTCGGTTTTGTCCCGACCACTGAACCCTATCAACGTCGCTATTCACATGGAGTTGTTTTAGCTGAAGATGGTCGCAAGATGAGTAAAAGTTTTAATAATGTTATTAGGCCAGATGATGTTATTAAAAGATATGGAGCTGATACTCTACGAATTTATGAAATGTTTATGGGGCCTTTTGACCAAATGATTAACTGGAACACTAAAGGAGTTCAAGGTTGTTGGCGTTTTCTTAATCGAGTTTGGCAAATATTTAATGATAAACAGAAGATAGGGACTAAAACAGATAAAGAATTATTATCTAAATTACATCAATTAATTAAAAAAGCCAGCGCTGATTTAGAAGCCATGAAATTTAATACAGCTGTCGCATTTTTTATGAAATTTGTTAATGCCTGGGCCGAGGGCAAGCGGATTTTATCTAAAAAAGAAGCCGATATTTTCTTACGGCTTTTAGCTCCTCTAGCTCCTCATATTGCCGAAGAACTCTGGGAACAATTGGGCCACCGAGACAGTATTTTAAAAGAAAAATGGCCTCTTTATGACAAGAAGCTCATTGAAGAAGGAACTTTCCAATTGATTATTCAGATTAACGGTAAGGTTCGAGACAAAATAGAAGTTAAAAAAGATATTTCTGAAAAAGAAATTAAAAAGCTGGTTTTATCCCAAGAAAAAGTTCAAAAATGGTTGGCCAACAAGCAAGCCAAAAAGATAATTTATATTCCTAAAAGATTAATTAATTTAGTCGTATAAAAAGACGCCAAAGTTTTTACTCTGGCGTTTTTTTTAAGAGGGTTCTTAGTTCTTAATAGTTAATTAGTAGTTAATAAGTTTATTAACTGTTTCAAAGAGAAAAGAAAGATTGAATGGTTTTTTTACTATTTCGTCGGCGGGATTTTCTTCGGGGATTAGATCTGGTCGACCAGTCATAATAATAACTGGTAGATTAGGAGATTTTGTTTTAATTATTTTAGCTAATTCCAGGCCATCCATTTGAGGCATATTCATGTCAGTTATAATCAATTGAGGTATATTATATCCATTTTGAATATGCAGTAAGGCCTGGTCTCCGTCAAGGCAAGAGTAGGTTTCAAATCCTTTATAGTTTAGAGATCGCTCTAAAACTTCGGCAATTTCTGGTTCATCATCAACGACTAAAATCTTTTTTGGCATTGTTTCTCCTGACCCTCCTTATTTTTTGTTTTTATTAAAGAACCCTTTAGTTATAGATATTATGATAATCATTTTACCTTGTCAAGTGTATGGAAATTATTAAAATTAATTTATCAACTGATTGGAATAATCCGAAGATTATTCATAAAGCCATGACTGTTATTCAGAGAAATGGCAGTATTGTTTATCCAACTGATACAGTTTATGGCTTAGGGGTAAATGCTTTGCGAGTTCATTGTCTGGAACGCCTCTTTAAGATAAAAAAACGACCGGAAACTAAGCCAGTCCCAGTGATGATTGGTGATATTGCCATGGCTAAAAAGTTAGCTTTTATTGATAGAAAAACAGAAAAAATTTTAGAAGCAGTTTGGCCAGGACCAGTCACTGTTATTTTAAAAAAAAGAGAGATTGTTCCAGATATCTTAACGGCTGGCAAAATGACTATTGGCTTGAGAATTCCTGATTGTCGACTTATTCAAGTTTTGTTAGCCAATTTAGAAGAACCAATAACTGCTACCTCGGCTAATTTTTCTGGTAACCCTTCTTTAATTTCAGCCGTTGAAATTATTGAAATATTTGCCAAGGCCTATCCTCGACCTGATTTAATTTTAGATGCTGGCGATTTACCAAATAGTCTGCCATCGACTGTTTTGGATTTAACTGGCTCTCAGCCAAAAATCTTGCGAGTTGGACCAACTAGTAAAAAAAACTTATTAAAATTTCTTGGAACTTAATGGATTCTTATCTTTTTCATTTTTTAAATCAATGGGCCGGCCAATGGATTTGCTTAGATACCCTGGCTATTTTTGTAGCCATATTTTTACCTTATTGGCTAGTGGTTTTTTTAATTGGTTGGCTGATTTGGAAGAAAACAATCAAGATGATTGTTGTATCTTTAGTAGCCGCTCTTTTTGGCCGTTTTATTATCACTGAAATAATTCGCTGGTTTTATTATCAACCACGCCCTTTTGTGGCTGAACAGGTTAATCAATTGGTTGAGCATTCAACCAGCGGCTCTTTCCCTTCTGGCCACGCCGCTTTTTTCTTTGCTTTAAGTATGGTTATTTATTTACATAACAAAAAAGCTGGCTGGGTATTTTTTACCGCCAGTTTTTTAATTGGCTTAGCCAGGATTTTTACTGGACTTCATTATCCTTCAGATATCTTAGCCGGGACGCTGATTGGCTTATTTTTTGGCTGGTTGATTTACTTTCTTTGGTGCCGGAGGCGGGAGTCGAACCCGCAAGGACCAAAGTCCACAGCATTTTGAGTGCTGCGTGTCTGCCAGTTCCACCACTCCGGCTTATTAATATTCTCTCTTAAAATCCCCTTGTTGTCAATTGGAAATCAGAGTATAATAGAAGTGTATGGCTCAAATAATCAGTTTGGTCAATCAGAAAGGGGGTGTTGGCAAGAGCACATCGGCTATAAATTTATCTGGTTACTTGGCAGCTATGGGTAAATATGTTCTTTTGGTTGATATTGACCCGCAAGCCAATGCTACTTCGGGAATTGGTTTAGACCCCCAAAATCTTCCCTTAAATTTATATCATTCTTTAATTGGCGGTCTTTTACCTGAAGAAATTATTCGTCAGACAGCTCTTTTTGGCTATGATATTATGCCAGCGGCTCCTGATTTGGCCGGGGCAACCGTAGAATTAGTTTCCCAGCCCAATCGGGAATTCAAACTTTACGAATTACTCCGTCGGATTAGAACTAATTATGATTATATTTTAGTTGATTGTCCTCCCAGTTTGGGTCTTTTAACTATTAATGGTTTAGTAGCCGCTGACGAAGTAATTATTCCAGTTCAGTGTGAATATTATGCCTTAGAAGGACTAGGACAGCTTTTAAGAACCATTGAATTGGTCCAGGAAAATTTAGCCAGTCCAACAAAAATTAAAGGAGCTTTATTAACTATGCATGATCGTCGCAATAAACTTTCCCGGCAGGTAAAAAAAGAAATGGAAAGAAATTTTTCAGGTTATATTTTTGGGGCAGTCATTCCTCGTTGTGTTAAATTGGCCGAAGCGCCCAGTTTTGGTCAATCGATTCTTCAATATAATCCTCATTCTAAAGGAGCTAAGGCCTATCGACAGTTGGCTCAAGAAATAATTGGCCTTGACAAATAATTTATGAAAACATCGCTTGGTAAAGGATTACAATCTTTGATTCCTAAAAAACAGTCTAAAATAGCTAGCTTGATTAAAAATCAATCTAGGAGAGAAAGCTGGCTGGGGGCAAAAAAGGAAAGTATTTTTAATATAGAGATTGATAAGATTAGGCCTAATCCTCGCCAGCCCCGTAAAAACTTATCTAAAGATAGCTTGAAAGAGATGGCTGATTCTATCAGAGAGCATGGCATTCTTCAGCCTTTGATTGTTACTAAAATTGAGAAACCAACTGAACGAGGCCGCCAAGTAGAGTATGAATTAGTAGCTGGTGAACGGAGATGGAGAGCGGCTCAAATGGCTGGCCTACCCCATGTACCAGTAATTATTCGGGATAGTTCAGCTAATGAAAAATTAGAGCTAGCTTTAGTAGAAAATCTCCAACGAGAGAATCTTAATCCCATTGAGACGGCCCAGGCCTATAAGCAACTCCGAGACGATTTTAAGTTAAAGCATAGTCAGATTGCTCAAAAAGTAGGCAAGAGTCGGGTAACCATAACTAATACTCTGCGACTTTTGGCTTTGCCGTCAAAAGTTCAAAAAGCAATGATGGAAGGTCGGATTACTGATGGTCATGGTCGAGCTATTTTAATGGCTAAACCGATGGCTCGCCTGTCTCTTTATCAAACGGTTATTAGAAATAATTTAGGTGTTCGTCAGACTGAAGACAAAGCCAGGAAAGTAGCTTTGCCTAATAAGCTATACGCTCAAGGTCCAAAAAATCCTCTTTTTAGAAAAATAGAAAAAGACCTGGGAAAGGTCTTAAGTCAACGGGTAAGTATTCTTCGCAGAGGAGATATGGGGTATTTAAATATTGGCTTTGCTAGCCAGAAAGAATTAGACAAGGTAGTTAAGCACTTATTGAAAATTTAGTTCTTTCTAAACCAGGCCTTGATTCTATTTTTAGCTTCATTAGTTTTAACAAATTTCAACCAATCTCTATTTGGTTTTTTATTTTTCTGAGTAATAATTTCAATTACTTGACCGTTCTGTAATAATTGAGATAAAGAGCTTAACTTTCCATCTATTTTGACGCCGCTACATTGGTGACCAACGTCAGTATGAATTTGATAGGCAAAGTCTATTGGGGTAGCTCCTTCTGGCAAATCAATGACATCGCCTTTGGGAGTGAAGACAAAAATGCGGTCCTTTAAAAAATCAATTTTTAATGAATTAATGAATTCTTGAGGCGAAGCAAATTTTTCTTTTTGCCACTCTTGAAGCTGTTTGACCCAAGTTAGTTCTTTTTTTAATTCTTTTTCTGGCCTTGGCTCTAAAATTCTTTTTTTTATATAATTCTTCAATCCTTTTTCCTCACTGTAGTGCCAGTGAGCAGCAATGCCATGTTCGGCTTCTTTATGCATTGCCAATGTCCGAATTTGGAATTCAGTGATTTTTCCTCCTTGGCAGAAGACGGTCGTATGAAGCGATTGATAACCATTAGGTTTAGGAATAGCAATGTAATCTTTGATTCGGCCAATCAAGGGTTTCCATTTTTTATGAATAATTCCCAAAGTGGCATAGCAACTTTCAATATCCGGCACAATAATTCGCAGAGCAACCAAGTCATAGATTTTATGCCAGTCCATATCATAGCGTTGAAGTTTTTTGTATAAACTATAGTAATGTTTGGTTCGGGCATGAATCTCAATTATTTCAACCCCTTGCCTGACTAAAATTTTTTTAACCAAAGGGATGATTTTTTGAAGATATTCTTTTGTCTGGCTGTATTTATCCTTAACTTGTTTAATTAGGTTTTGATATTCTTGAGGATAAGCGTAGCTAAAAGCCAGATCTTCTAATTGTCCTTTAAGCTCGCCGATGCCCAATCGGTAAGCTAAGGGAGCATAAATTTCCAAAGTTTCCAGAGCAATTCTTTTTTGTTTTTCCAAAGGGAAGATATAGAGAGTTCTTAAACCATGGAGTCGGTTGACTAATTTAATCAAGACAACGCGGATATCTTGAGCCATGGCCAGAAATAATTTACGAAGATTTTCTAAACTACGTTCAGCTTTTTGGTGTTCTATTTTGCCAACATTGGTTACTCCTTCAACTAAGAAAGTAATTTCCTGACCAAATTCCTTTTTAAGTTGCTCTTTAGTTAGCTTAGCTCTTTCTAATGTTTCATGGAGGATAGCGGTAACTACGCTGGCTGAATCCAATTTCATTTTAGCCAAATCCAAGGCAATTTCTAAGCAGTGGTCAAAATAAGTTTGGCCAGAAAGCCGAACTAAGCCTTGATAATTTTCTTGAGCAAAAGAACAGGCTCTGGCGATTAAATTAAAGTCAAGTCTTGGATTAATCTTATTTAATTCTTCTAAAAATTGTTTTATCTCCATAGAGTTAATTGTAATATCTTGACAGGGTAATTGTAAAGGATATAATCAAGATAAGTTCTTTATCAATTTTTATCTTGGTTAGTTAAAAAGACAAACCTTCTTGAACTAAGGGGGGTTTATTATGAAAAGAAAAAGAGAAAAAAGAATCAAGGCTACTTTGGTAGTGGCCGGATTATTGAAAAACCAGAGAGGGGAAATTTTGTTGGTAGAGCGAAATGGCGATTGGACATTGCCGACTGGTCATATGGATGTCCGCAGAGATAATAATTTAAAAGAAACCCTTGACAGAGAAATGAAAGAGGAATTAAAAGGATTGAAAAAGCTGATTATTGTTGAGGCCTTAGACACCTTTGTTAGACATTCGGAATTAGTAAAGGAGAGAGATATTTCCCTAAAACCTAAATCTATAGCCATTTATTCTTGCAATGTTAATGGCAGTGAGATTGAATATTTTAATGAAGGCGGCAAAAAAAGAAAGAAAATATGGATAAGGCCTTCCCAAGCATTAGAACTGTCTAATGTAGATGATTTAGCAAAACTAGGCCTGGAAAGTTTTTTGGGAAGATATCCAGGAGTTGCCAAGAAAGAAAGGGGGTTTGTTAACTAGCCATTGCCCCGATTTTGTATTTCAAAAATCGGGGCTTATTTTTTTTCAACTGCCTTAAAATCACATTCTTTATTACTGCACTTAACTTTATTATTTTTTGCTTGAACTAACAAAGAGCCGCATTTGGGACATTTTTCTCCAGTCGGTTTATCCCATAAGGCAAAGTCGCATTTGGGGTATTGGGAACAAGAATAAAATATTTTTCCCTTTCTGGTTTTTCTTTCAATGATTTCACCTTGACCGCATTTAGGACAGACGACTCCCGTTGAGTTAATTATTGGTTCGGTATATTTGCATTCCGGGAAACCAGAACAAGCATAAAATTTGCCAAAGCGGCCTAATTTAATAATTATTGGCTGACCGCATTTGGGACATTTTTTATCAGTCGGTTCTTCAAGTTTTTTCTTGACCACTTTTTTCTCTTTTTCGAGAAGATTAGCATGAAATGGCTGATAAAAATCCTTAAGGACAGTTAGCCAATTTTGTTGACCTTTGGCAATTCTATCCAAATCTTCTTCTAAATAAGCGGTAAATTTAATGTCAACAATTTTAGGGAAGTTTTCTACTAAAAGATTGTTGACTAAAAGACCAATCTCTGTGGGAATAAATTTTCTTTGTTCATTTTTTTCAACATAGCCGCGCTCCTGAATAGTGCCGATTATCGGCGCATAAGTTGAAGGTCGACCAATGCCATATTCTTCTAATGTTTTAACCAAAGAGGCCTCATTATAACGGGCTGGCGGCTGGGTAAAATGTTGTTCAGAAAAAAGTTTAATTAGTTTCAGTATTTCTTCTTTATTTAAAGAAGGAAGAATAGTTTCTTTTAATTTAGTTGGATAAACCTTAAAAAAGCCGTCAAATTTGATAATTGAACCATTGGCTCGGAAAAGATAATTTTTTCCTGAAATATCAACGGCAGTGGAATCCAAAACAGCTGGCTGCATTTGGCAGGCAATAAACCTTTGCCAAATTAACTGATATAATTTGTCAGTTGACTGGCGATTAACTTGAGTTGGTCTAATCGCCTCATGAGCTTCTTGAGCGCCTTTTGTTTTGGTCTTATAAATTCTCGGACTGGCTAAAGTATAATTTTGACCAAATTTGTTTTTAATAAATTCTTGGGTAGATTTCAAAGCTTCTTTAGAAATATTTAAAGAGTCGGTCCGATGATAGGTAATCAGGCCGTCTTCATAAAGCTGCTGGGCAATTCTCATTGTTTGTTTAGCGGACAATCCTAATTTTTTAACCGCTTCTTGCTGGAGAGTGCTAGTAGTAAAAGGCGGCGCCGGATATCTTTTTACTTCCTTGCTTTCAATATTAACTACTTTATATTTTGCTCCCTTTAAATCTTTTAATATCTTATCTGCTTCTTGTTTTACTTTGATGCCTAACTTGTTAATTGCCTTATCATCTTTTTTTATTAGTCGAGCAATAAACTCGTCTGATTGATTTTCTTTCTGGAGTTTTACCTCAATACTCCAATATTCTTCTGGTTTAAAATCCTTAATTTCTTTTTCTCGTTCAACAATTAGTCGGACAGTCACCGATTGGACCCGGCCAGCTGATAATCCCTTAACTATTTTTTTCCATAAAAAAGGCGATAGTTCATAGCCGACTAACCTGTCTAAGATTCGTCGGGTCTGTTGGGCATTAACTGAATCCATATCAATTTGTCGTGGATTTTTCAATGCTTCTTCAATGGCTTTTTTTGTTATTTCATGAAAGACAATCCTTTGGTAATCTTTGCCATCTAAATCGAGAATTTTGACTAAATGCCAGGCAATAGCTTCTCCTTCTCGATCTTGGTCTGTAGCTAAAATTATCATGTCTGTTTTTTTAGCCGCTTTTTTAAGTTCTGCGACTACTTTTCGCGCTTTAACAAGAATAACATACTTTGGCTTAAAATTGTCTTTGACATCAACGCCGAGCTCTCTTTTGGGTAAGTCGCGAATATGACCATAAGAAGATTTGACCGAATAATCGCGGCTCAAGAATTTAGAAATAGTATTTGCTTTACTCGGTGATTCAACGATAATTAAGTTCATATAAAATGTCATTGGCCTGGCTGACTAATTTAGCTCCCATTTTTATTAAATTATTAGGGCCCAAAGAATTTTTAGCCAGAATAGGACCAGGAATAGCAAAAACATCTCTGTTTTGCTCTAAAGCATCTTTGGCAGTGATTAAGGCGCCGCTTTTTTCAGGCGCCTCAATAACTAAGATACCTAAACTTAAACCAGAAATGATTCGATTACGCTGAGGAAAATGCTGAGCTAAAGGTTCAGCGCCAATAGGGAATTCGCTAATAACTGCTCCCTTTTGACTAATTTCTTCAGCCAGGTGTCGATTAATAGAAGGATAGATACTTTTTTTGTCTAAGCCCGAACCCAAGACAGCAATGGTTCGACCATTAGCTTTCAGAGCCGCTTGGTGAGCTAAGGTGTCAATTCCTTTGGCTAAGCCACTAATAATAGTTAAGCCAGCTCCGGCTAAATCAGACGTTATTAAAGGAGTAATCTGCTGACCGTAAGAAGAAAGTTTTCTGGTGCCAACAATAGCCAGGCTGAATTCGTCATTCAATTCAAGTTTGCCGCGGATATAAAGAAGAGCTGGTGGACTATAAATCTCTTTAAGCAATTTAGGATAATTTTTATCTAAAATAGTAATTAAGTCAATCCCTTCTTTAGTTAATCTTTCCATCTGCTCACTTGGATTAATCTGGGGACGTTGTTTTTTAATTTGTTCAATAACAAAGTTTTCTAAGCCAGCTTGTCTAAGTTGATTAATTTCTATTGACCAGGCTTCTTCCAATGAGTTAAAATGAGCCAGTAGTTTTTTAAAAGCAATTGGGCCAAGGCCGTCAATTAGATTAAAGGCATTGAAATATTTTGTCTCGGGGTTGACAAATTCTGTCATTTTGGTATACTATTATTATCTTTAATCTCCATAGGCCTGCCTAGTGAGTAACCAATATCTGGGCCAATCCCTCCTAAAGGTTCAGTGAGGTTTGAATATTAGGGATACTCTGCTTTTGTGGATTTGTCCCTAAGGCTCCTAGGTAGGCTTATGGAGATTAATAATTAATAGTTCTTTAATATTTAAATAAGGAGATAGGGATGAAAAAGAAGATTTTAAGTTGGGTTTTAGGTTTTTTTGGTCTTTTGGGATTCGCGATGGTTTTTGGCGGAGTGATTGGAGCTCATGGCGATTATAAAAAAGGAGTCATTGTTGCTGTGGTTGGGTTAGGAATGATGATCTTAATTTTTGTTGTAAATTATCTTTGTAGCCGTTTTTCCTATCGGCCTCGGCCGCTGCCCATGGATAAAAAATGGGATAAACTCAAAAAAGCATTATAGCTTTACTATAGGGCTGTCATAATCATTTGGACAGCCCTTTTTATTATCTCTTGGACAACTTTTTCTTCTTCCAGAGTAAATTTGTCTAAGACAAATTTTTCAGTATTAAGACAGGCCTCTGAAAAAATTCCAACTCTCATTCTAATAAAATCCTTAGTATTTAGTTGGTCAATAATTGATTGAACTCCTTTATGGCCAGCTGCCCCGCGACTTTTTTGGATTCGCATTTCTCCTAAAGGCAAATCAATATCATCCTGAATAACCAGGATTTCTTCAGTTGGAATTTTATAATACTTAATTAATAACTTAACCGCTAAACCAGAATTATTCATAAAAGTTTGCGGTTTGGCTAAAATAATTTTTTCTTTATTAAAATGTCCTTGGGCTATTGAGGCATGAAATTGCAAATCTATTTTCCAATGATTAAGTTTTATTCGGCTAGCTAATTCTTCAATAACTCGCCAGCCGAGATTATGCCGGGTTTTTTCATATTTAATTCCTGGATTGCCTAAGCTAACGATTAATTTCATAGATTTTAAGGACGCACCTTAATGTACTCATGTATCTCGTTGTAATTACCCTGACCAACTTTGGGATAAACAACCGAAGCCACTTGTTTGCCAAACATTACTTGGTCACCAACTAACAAATTGGTCCGCTTTTTATCAATAACCAAATGAGTTATCTGATCTACATTAAGTTCTTGGGCTGTCTGCCAGAGAGATTTCATTTCCATTAGACCGAGATCAGTTTGAATATGGTTTTTAAGGGTATTAAAGATTTTAAAATAAGTAGGGAAGTTCCAGAGAGGATTAAGAGCCAGAACTTTTTGCTTAACCAGCCGGATAATCTGTTGCTGCCGAGCCATCCGGTCAAAATCGCCATTAGGCGAAGTATAGCGAGTGCGAATATATTTAAGAGTACTCTCGCCATCTAAATAACGCCAACCAGCCTTGAGAACAAAGGCCTGATAAGTATAATTTGCTCCGGGGAAATAAGGGTCATCAATATCTTGAGGAACATAAACATTAAGTCCATCAACTAATTTAATGATTTCTTTAACCACGGCTAAATCAACTAAAATATAATGGTCAATAGATAAGTCAGTAATTTCTTCTACTTTTTCTCTAAGTCCTTCAATGCCAACTAAATAATAAAGAGAGTTAATTTTGGTGAAATTATCCTGACCAGGCACTTTGACTAATAAATCACGCGGTAAAGAAATTAAAGTTGCTCTCCCTTCAACTGGTCCTAAATGAACTAAGATAATTGTATCAGTCAGGTCTCCTCCGGAATATCCTTGGCCTGGTCGGCCGAGGACAAGAATATTCTTTTCCATTGATTTATTATTTGAAAATAAAGATGAAATATTTTTAAAAATAGAAGTTTCTTTTTTGGGAATTGATTTTTCAAGTTTTGAAGATACTTCCATAGAAGAAGAAGGAATTAATTTGATAAGAAAAAATAGACCAATGAAAATTGATAAAGCCAAGCCAGCGATTTTTAAAAACTTAACCATTTCTATTAAATAGTATACCAGATTTGCTTTTCTTTGAGAAATAAGTTAGAATCAAACTAAAATGAAAAAAATATTCGTTTTCATCTGGGAAACTTTCAAAATAGTAGTTATTTCCTTGGCGATTATTATTCCAGTTCGCTATTTTTTGATTCAGCCTTTTTTCGTTCGAGGAGCTTCCATGGAGCCCAATTTTGACAATGGTCAATATCTGGTTATTAATGAGATAGGTTATCGTTTTGAAGAGCCGCAACGAAAAGAAGTTGTAGTTTTCAAGTATCCCCTGGATCCCAGTCAGTATTATATTAAACGAATAATTGGCTTACCCAACGAGACAATTGAGATTAAAAACAACCAAGTGATTATCTATAATTTGGAATTTCCCCAAGGAAAAATTTTAGACGAGTCCTCTTATTTAGCTGCTGGGACAATCACTTGGGGAGAAACTAAGGTCAAATTAGCTAAGGATGAATATTTTGTCTTAGGTGATAATCGTCAGGCCAGCTCTGATTCTCGTCAATGGGGAATTCTTACCAGGAAAAATGTTATTGGTCGAGTTTGGTTGCGAGCCTGGCCTTTTGATCAACTAACTATATTTTAAATGTCATCTAAATCTAAAAAAACTTTTCAAGCTCCTAGAGGAATGCGGGACATTCTGCCTGAAGAACAGCTCTATTGGGAAAAAGTTAGGCAGGTGATTAAAAATTTAGCTCGCGCTTATGGTTTTGAACGTTTAGATACGCCAATTTTAGAAGAAGCGGACTTATTTATTAAAGGAACTGGCCTTTATACTGATATTGTGGAAAAAGAAATGTATAGTTTGAGAACCAAGGGTGGCGATAAGCTAAGTTTGCGTCCTGAATTTACTCCAGCTATAATAAGAGCTTATTTAGAAAATGGGTTATCTAGTTTGCCTCAGCCAATAAAGTTGTACACTCTGGGACCTATTTTTCGTTACGAAAGGCCTCAAAAAGGTCGTTATCGGCAGTCCTGGCAGGCAAATTTTGAGATTATTGGCCAAAAAGACCCAGTTCTTGATGCCCAATTAATTCAATTATTTTTTGCTATAAGTAGAGAACTATCTCTTAAAAATTTAATTGTTCAAATTAATAGCATTGGCTGTTCTCGTTGCCGGCCAATTTATCGAAAAAAATTAGTCAGTTTTTATAGAAGCAGGAAAGATGAACTTTGTTCTAATTGCCAAAAACGGCTTAAAGAGAATCCCTTAAGATTATTAGATTGTAAAGAAAACAAGTGCCTGCGGATAACCCAAGAGGCGCCTCAAATTATTGACCAGTTATGCGAAGATTGTCATAACCATTTTAAAAATGTTTTAGAGTTTTTGGACGAATTAAACATCCCTTATATTCTGAATCCACATTTAGTTAGGGGTTTGGATTATTATACTAAAACAGTTTTTGAAATTTGGCCGGAAGAAGAGGAAGGACGGCAAATTGCCTTAGCTGGCGGTGGCCGCTATGATGATTTAATTAAACTTTTAGGCGGCAAGGAAACACCAGCTGTCGGTTTTGCTATGGGCTTAGACAGAATAGTTGATTTGATGAAGACGAGAAATATCAAGATTAATTCAAGAAGCCGTCCCTTAATTTTCCTAATTCAGTTAGGGGATTTAGCCAAGAAAAAATCCCTTAAGTTATTTGAAGACTTAAGACAGGCTGGTTTAGAAATAATTGGTTCTTTCAGCCGCAATACTATCAAAAACCAACTTAGATTAGCTGACAAGGCAAAAGCGCGCTTTGCCTTAATTTTAGGACAAAAAGAGGTCTTAGATGAAACGATTATTATTAAAGATATGATTTCTGGTGTTCAAGAAACAATTCCTTTAAATAAAGTGATTAAGGAACTAAAGAAAAAAATTAAAAATAAATGAATTATGTGTCTTTTTTGTCAAATTGCTAATCATCAACAAAAAGCTGATATTGTTTACGAAAACGAAGAACTGATTGTTTTTAAAGACATTAATCCTAAAACATTGGTTCATCTATTGATTGTTCCTAAGAAGCATATTAAATCAATCAATGAATTGATTGAGAAAGATAAAGATTTAGTCAGTCAGATGATTTTCTTAGCTAAGGACTTAGCTCAAAGGCAGGGCATCGCTGAAAATGGCTATCGCTTGACTTTTAATGTTGGTCGAGGCGGTGGCCAGCTGATTGACCATCTTCACTTACATTTAATGGGAGGAGGTGAGATTAAATAATTAGTTTAACTTCCAGAAAAAAATGGCTTTGGCTAGGTCTGGCCATTGCCATTCTTAATCCTGTTTTTTCCGGATTAATTATTGGTTTGGCTTTTTGGACTGAACCAGAACTGAAAAAAGAAGGCAAGATAGTTCTGGCTGTAGCAATTATTTGGGGAATAATCTTTTCTTATTTGTTGCGTTGGTTAATTAGCCGCGGGTATTTACCTACTTATTAGAATGAATAAAAACCTTTTTTATGCCACAGCCACTCTAATTGGTGCCATAGTTGGTGTAGGAATTTTCGGCGTTCCTTATGTGGTGGCTAAGGCCGGTTTTTTAATCGGTTTGCTTTTTTTATTTGGCTTAGGCGGGGTCGCTTTATTACTTCATTTATTTTACGGAGAAATTGTTTTACGAACACCAGGCAAACATCGTTATGTTGGCTATGCGGGAATATATTTAGGCCAATGGGGTAAACGACTAATTACATTTACTTCTGTCTTTATTTTTTACGGCGCTTTACTGGCTTATATAATTGTCGCTGGTAAGTTTTTAGGAACAATTTTTGGCGGCTCTGATTTTATTTGGAGTTTAACTTTCTTTATTATTTGTTCGCTGGCGATTTTTTTTGGTTTAAGAGCGGTGGCTAAAATAGAAATCCTGATGAGTTTATTTTTAATCGCTGTTGTCGTTTTAATATTTGTTAAGGGATGGCCAGAAATTAAATTAGCTCATTTAGCTACTTTAAATTGGTCATATTTTTTTCTGCCTTATGGAATAATGCTTTGGGCCGTAATTGGCGGATCGGCCATTCCAGAAATGAAAGAGATTTTCAAACAAAATTACCATTTTCTTAAAAAAGCTATTATCTGGGGAACTCTTTTGCCTGTCTTTCTCTACGGACTATTTATTTTGACAGTCGTTGGAGTAACTGGTCAGCAGACTTCGCCAGAAGCAATTGAGGGCTTGGTCGAGACATTAGAAAATCATACGGTTATTTTTGGAGCTATCTTTGGTCTTTTAGCCGTGGTCACTTCTTTTTTAGTTGTTGGTTTGTCCTTAAAAAAAACTTTTTGGTATGATTATAAAATTAACAAATATTTGGCTTGGGGGTTAACCTGTTTTGTCCCTTTAATCGCTTATTTGTGCAATCTGCGCGACTTTATTACAGTGATCGGTTTTTTAGGAGCCACTTTAGCCGGTTTACAGATGATTCTTTTAATTCTAATTTATCAGCGGGCTAAAAAAACAGGTCAGCGCCAGCCAGAATATTCCCTGAAACTGCCTCCAATTGTCCTTTACGGACTAATTTTAATCTTGGGCTTAGGAATTATTTACCAAATCATTTATTATTTATAAAGAAATATCTTGCCAAAAGGAAAATTAAGTAGTATATTGGGAATAAGATGAAGAAAAATAATGTTTTTCACAGTCCAACTAAAGGCCGGATGAAACTAGCTAAAATAGTCAAGGAAATTTCTGATTTCATTAGTCAGGATTCACAAGATAAATATCAGTTAGTTGTCGGGACAGATTCTAATGGCGATAAACGAGCTGATTTCGTCACCGCAATAATTGTTTATCGAGTTGGCCGCGGCGGCCGATATTTTTGGAAAAAAACTAATGGAGGTAAAATTTATCATACTCTTCGCGATCGTATCTATCAGGAGGTAAATTTATCATTGCAGACAGCTCAAGATATGCTTAAACAATTAAGCTCTTTATTAAAATCAGGCAAGGAACCCAGTTATGATTTTCAAATTCATATTGATGTTGGTCAAAATGGGCCAACCCGGGAAATGATTAGAGAAGTAGTTGGTATGGTTCGGGGTAATGGCTTTAAAGCCAAAATTAAACCAGAATCATACGCTGCTTCCAATATTGCCGATAGATATATCTAAAATAAATGAAGCTGCATTTTTATGGCGGGGCCAGATGGGTGACTGGCGTTAATTATTTATTAGAGACCAAACAAGCCAAGATCTTAATTGATTGTGGCTTGTTTCAAGGTGGTCGGGATGCTCGTAAAATGAACCGACAGAAATTTCCCTATCAGCCGAGTCAAATTGAAGCAGTTTTGATTACCCACTCTCATATTGACCATATTGGTCGGTTACCTCGTTTAGTTAAAGAAGGATTTAGAGGTAAAATTCTGGCTACTCGACCAACCAAGGATTTTACCCAAGCAATGCTTTTTGACGCTGAAAAAATTGGTGAATCTATTTACAGTAAATCAGATGTAGAAAAAACCTTGGAACTTTTTCAAGGGATAGATTATGGTAAAAAGATTAAATTAAATGAGGAAATTTCTTTTTGTTTTCGAGAGGCCGGTCATATTTTAGGTTCAGCTATTATTGAGATTTGGGCTGAGGGTCAAAAGATAGTTTTTTCAGGAGACTTAGGTAATCCGCCAGTGCCTCTTTTACGGCCGACTGAATTTATCCAAGAAGCAGATTATGTAGTAGTTGAGTCAACTTACGGCGACCGTCTTCACGAGACCAAAGAACAACGAAAAGATTTATTAGAGGATGTTATTGAAGATACAGTTACTCAAGGAGGTACTCTGCTTATTCCTAGTTTTGCTTTAGAAAGAACCCAAGAAGTTCTTTATGAATTGAATGAATTAATAGAGAATCATCGGATTCCCCGAATACCTATTTTTGTTGATAGCCCATTAGCCATTAAATTGACTAAAATTTATCAGAAATACCATGATTATTTTAACCAAAAAGCAGTTTATTTGATTAAGTCAGGTGATGACCTTTTTAAATTTCCTGGTCTAAAAATGACCCAGACAGTTGAAGAGTCTAAAAAAATTAAACAAGTCAATCCGCCCAAGATTATTATTGCTGGTTCAGGTATGTCTACTGGCGGTCGGATTTTACATCATCATAAACAATATTTGGCTGATCCTAAAAATACACTTTTAATTATCTGTTATCAGGTGCCAGGTACTCTTGGCCGGAAAATTTTATCTGGAGTTAAAACCGTCAAAATACTTGGTCAAGAGATTCCAAATAAAATACAAGTTAGAGCCATCGGTGGTTATTCAGCTCACGCTGACCAGGAAATGCTTTGTCTTTGGGTTAAACCAATGAAAGATACCCTTAAAAAAGTTTTTGTCGTTCAAGGCGAAGAAAAATCAGCTTTGGCCTTAGTTCAACATATTAAAGACCATTTAGGTCTGCCAGCTGAGGCGCCGGAAATGAACCAAGTGGTTGAATTATAATTTTGACAAAAGCCGGAAAAAATAGTAAGCTAAAGTAAATGGAAAAGAAAACCTATTTGAAATACAAAATTTGTGTTTCTGGAGCAGCTGCGACCAGTCATTGTCCTAAAGGAGCTTTAGAATTAGCTAAGGAAATTGGTCGTCAAATTGTCAAACATAATGGTATTTTAGTTACTGGAGCGACTACTGGTATTCCTTATTGGGCCGCTATCGGAGCTAAAGAAGAAAAAGGGATAGTTATTGGACTTTCGCCAGCGGCTTCGGAAAAGTCCCATCTTAGGAAATATCGTCTACCAGCTGATTTCCATGACTTAATTATTTATACTGGATTTGAGTATGCTGGCCGCAATTTGCTTTTAACTCGTTCTTCGGATGCGGTCATCATTATCTGTGGTCGGATGGGCACTTTAAATGAATTTAGTATTGCCTTTGAAGATAAGAAGCCAATTGGCATTTTGATTGGCAGTGGTGGGACAGCTGATATGGTTAAAGGGATTGTTGAAAGCTCCCATCGGGGGCCTGGTAAAATTATTTACGAGGCTGATCCTAAAAAATTGGTTGAGAAATTAATTAAATTGATTGACCAGGAAAAAAGGAGGTGAACTATGTGGGCATTGAAGTTAAAAAAAGAGAGCGAGAAAATCCTCGCAGTTTATTAAGACGCTTTAGCCGAAGAATTCAACAAAGCGGCATTTTAATTCGGGCTCGTAAAGCCAGATTTCGCGAAAGAGAAAAGACCAAAAGAGAACGTCGAGATAGTGCCCTAAGACGAGTCCGCATTAGCCGAGAGAAAGAAAAATTAAGAAAAATGGGACTTTTAGAAGAAGAACCAAAATGGAAGAGAAGATAATATAAAAATGTCTCTTAAAGAAAGAATTCAAGCAGATATTAAAAAAGCCATGCCAGAAAAAGACCAATTAAAGGTCTCTGTTTTGCGTATGCTGATGGCGGCTGTTTTTAATAAAGAAAAGGAGAAAAGAGCCAGGTTGAGCAAAAATGAAGAGATAGAAAAATTAGATGAATTAAGTAAATTAACTGATGAAGAAATTATTGAGGTGATTTCTAGTGAAAGTAAAAAACGCCAGGACTCTATTGAACAATACGAGAAAGGCAATCGTCAGGACTTGGCTGACCAAGAGAAAAAAGAATTGGAAATTTTAATGAAATATTTGCCTGAACAAATGGCTGAGGAAGAAATTAGAAAATTAGTTAAAGAAAAGGTTGAAGAATTAGGGGCCAGTGGTTCTAAAGATATTGGTAAAGTCATGGGCGCCTTAATGCCTCAACTAAAAGGCAAAGCCGACGGAACTGCGGTTAATAAAATTGTTCAGGAAGAATTGAAGAAAGAATGACCTTAGAGATTCATAATTTTACCCAGAATAAGATAAATGAGAAATTTTTTCAGAAAGTGGCGGAAACTGTTTTGAAAATAGTTGGCCTAAAAGACAAAATAGAAATTAGTTTGGCTATTGTTGGTGATGGCCGGATGAGAAAATTAAATAAAATGTATCGAGGCAGAAATCGAGTGACTGACGTTTTAGCTTTTGCCAATAAGTCAGTTATTCCCTATTTAGCCAAGGCCTTTCCTCGTTTAAAAAAGGGGAAAGACATTGAATTTATTGAACCACTAGACAATGTCAAACGATTGGGTGAAGTGATTATTTGCTATCCGCGAGCCAAGAAACAGGCTAAACGATTAAAACATTCTTTAGGAAAAGAATTGACCATTTTATTAATTCATGGGATACTTCATTTATTGGGATACGAAGACGAGAAAAGCGAGAAGCAGGCAAAGGAGATGAGAGAGATGGAGAATAAAATATTAAAAAAAGTGAATTATGGCTAAAGAAAGCATTATTGTTGGTTTAGATATTGGCAGTTGTTTTATTCGGACAGTGGTGGCCAAAATAAAGGCTGATCAAACAAAGCCCCAGATTATTGGAGTTGGTCAAGTTCCTTCTTTCGGCTTACGTCGAGGAGTAGTCGTTGATATTGAAGAAGCGATTAAAAATATTAGTCAATCAATTCAAGAAGCTGAACGAAATAGTGGCTTATCTATTAACCGGGCTCATATTAGTTTAGGCGGTAATCATATTACCTCTAGGACGAGTAAGGGGGTAGTGGCTGTCTCACGGGCTGATGGCGAGATTGCTAAAGAGGATGTAGAACGGGCCATTAATGCTGCTTCAGCTATTTCTCTTTCGCCTAATAGAGAAATTCTTCACATTATTCCTCGGTGTTTTATGGTTGACGATCAAGCTGGCATTAAAGAACCGGTTGGTATGAATGGGGTTAGATTAGAAGTAGACGCTTTAATTATTGAAGGAGCCACCCCTTTTATTAAAAATTTAACCAAATGTATTTCTGAAGTTGGTTTAGAAGTAGAAGGATTAGTTTTAACTCCTTTGGCGGCTAGTCGAGCTGCCTTAACTAAACGCCAGAAAGAATTAGGCGTTTTGGCTTTAGATTTAGGTGGCGGCACTGTGGGCTTGACAGTTTTTGAAGAAGGCGATATCATTCATAGTTGTATTTTACCTATTGGTTCTTCTCATATTACTAGTGATATTGCTATTGGCTTAAGGAGTACTATTGACTTAGCTGAAAAAGTTAAGTTGGAATACGGTTCAGCTTTAGTTTCTGAAATTAGTAAAAAGGATACTATTGATTTATCTAAACTAGGCATAGAAGAAAAGGGAATTATTCCTCGAGTTCAGGTAGCCGAGATAATTGAAGCTCGGCTAAGTGAAACTTTTGAGTTAGTTGACAAAGAATTAAAAAAGATTAATCGACAAGGTCTGTTGCCGGCTGGGGTAGTTCTTTTAGGCGGTGGGGCCAAGATACCTAGTTTGGTTGACTTAGCTAAAGAAGAATTAAGACTGCCGGCTCAAGTAGGTTTCCCTTTAGAATTAGAGGGGATTGTTGATGAGGTTGATGATCCAGCTTTTGCCACAGCTGTTGGATTGCTTTTTTGGGGTATAGACGAACGAGTTAAAAGTAACGGTCGTATTTCCTTGCCTCCAATTCCTATTGCTTCAACCGTTAACAAGATTAAAGGTTGGTTACGAGGTTTTTTGCCTTAGGGCTTGCATTATTTTATTAATTGTGTTAGTTTTATAAAATGAGGAGGGTTAATAATCTCCTCATTATAAATATGGCTCAGATAAAACCAGATGTAGAAATGTTTGCCAAAATTAAAGTGGTCGGCGTTGGCGGAAGCGGAGGGAATGCTATTTCTAGAATGATGGCCTGTAAAATTCACGGAGTAGATTTTGTTTCCATCAATACTGACGCTCAAGATCTACATCATGTTAATTCATCAGAAAAACTCCATATCGGTAAAAACCTGACTAAAGGATTAGGCGCTGGTATGAATCCGGAGCTAGGTCGGCAAGCGGCTGAAGAAAACCGCGATGAAATTCATCAAGTCGTTAAGGGAGCTGATATGGTTTTTATTACTTATGGTTTAGGCGGCGGCACTGGCACTGGCGCTGGTCCGATTATTGCTGAAGCAGCTAAGGACTCAGGGGCTTTAACTGTAGCTGTGGTGACTAAACCTTTTTCCTTTGAGGGTCTTCAGCGGATGCGGGTTGCCGATGACGGTTTGATTCAATTAAAGGACAAACTTGATACTCTGATTACCATCCCTAATGACAAACTTCTGGCAGTGATTGACCAAAAAACTTCTTTACTAAATGCTTTTTCAGTAGTTGATGATGTTTTAAGACAAGCTGTTCAAGGTATTTCCGATTTAGTTGTTACTCCAGGAATAGTTAATGTTGATTTCGCTGATGTTAAGACGATTATGGAAGATACTGGTTCGGCTTTGATGGGAATTGGTCGAGCGACTGGCGAGGACCGGGCCATCGAAGCGGCTAAGGCAGCTATTAATTCGCCTTTACTGGAGATTTCTATTGATGGGGCTAAGGGCGTTCTCTTTAATGTTAGCGGTGGTTCTGATTTAGCCATGACTGAAATTAATGATGCGGCCAAAGTTATTGTTGAATCAGTTGATTCGGAAGCCAAGGTTATTTTCGGGGCAGTAGTTGATGATAAATTAAAGAAAGGCGAAATTAAAATCACTGTTATTGCTACTGGTTTTGATGAATCAACGCTCAGAACAGCTGGCGAGCAAAAAATTCAAGATATTTCGCCAATAAACCAGATTGAAGAAAAAATTAAAAAGAAAACAACCTTCAAACCTAAAGAAACAACAGAAGAACCTGAAAGCGAATGGGATATTCCCGCCTTCATCAGAAGGAAGATGAAATAAAATAAGATTATTTTTAAAGAGCAGTCATTTGACTGCTTTTTTGAATTGGAGTAAAATAAGAAATTATGACTCGAGTAAAACCAAAATTCAAACAAGTTAAAAAAAGAGACGGCCGGATTGTTGATTTTGACCAAAATAGAATTACCAAAGCTATTTTAGGGACTGGTCAGGCCACTGGAGAATTTAATTTGGAGGTTGCTAAAAAGATATCTGACCAGGTAGTTAAAAACCTAAATGGAGTTTTTGCTAAAAGGAAAAATATCCCAGGAGTAGAGAATATCCAAGATATTGTAGAAATGACTTTAATGAAAGAGGACTATATTGAATCAGCTAAGGCCTATATTATTTACCGTAAAGAACATCAAAAAATCAGACAAGAGAAAGAAAGGATTTTAAACGGGAGAAACACGCAACTTCCCTTGAGCTTGAATTCTTTAAAAATTTTAGCCGGTAGATATTTAAATAAAGATTCTAAAACCAGAGAAGTTATTGAAACTCCAGAGGAAATGTTAACAAGGGTATCTCAAGCCATAGCCAAAGTAGAAAAGAAATACGGCAAATCTGTTAAAGAAATTAAAAAGTGGCAAGATAAATTTTATCAACTAATGTCTAATTTCGAATTTTTACCAGCTGGCCGGACTTTGTCTAATGTTGGCACTCCTATTTCGGTCATCTCAAATTGTGTGGTTCTACATATTAAAGATAGTATGGATGATATTTTTGGGACTTTGCGTGATGCCACTCTCTTACAGCAAGCTGGTTCTGGCGTAGGGTTTCCCTTCCATCTCCTTAGGCCAGCCGGTTCTTTAACAAAGAGGACTCAAGGTGTAGCTTCTGGCCCAATTTCTTTTTTACAGGTCTATGATAAAGCCTTTGGAGTAATTAAACAGCAAGGGAGACACGGAGCAAATATGGCTGTCATGAGAGTAGACCATCCAGATATCTTAGATTTTATTCATGCCAAAGATAGAGAAGGCGAACTCTCTAATTTTAATATTTCCATTTCTTTAACAGATAATTTTATGAAAAAAGTAAAAGATAATTCTGAAGAACCATGGATTTGTCAATTTAATGGTAAGAAGATGCTGCCCAGAAGAATAATTAGAAATAAATATGGACATGTTTCTCAAATTCAAGATATTAAAATTACTCCTGGAGAAGTTATGTCTGAAATTGCTAATAATGCTTGGATTAATGGAGAACCGGGAATAATCTTTATTGACCAAGTTAATAAGACTAATCCCTTGCCGGACTTAGGAAGAATTGAAGCATCTAATCCATGCGGCGAACAGTTTTTGCATGACGGAGATGTTTGCAACCTCGGCTCGGTAAATTTAGACAAATTTGTTGAAGATAAAAAAATTAAGTGGACCAGATTAAAAGAAGTAGTCGAACTGGCTACTCGGATGCTGGACAATGTTGTAGATCTTACTGAATTTTCTATAGAAAGAACAAATAATATGTTTAGGGAAAATAGAAGAATCGGTATAGGGATAATGGGCTTTGCTGATTTTCTTTTTCAATTAGAAATTCCCTATAATTCAGAAGAGGGATTTAAAATTGCCGAAGAAGTAATGAAGTTTATAAACGATACGGCTCATGCTACTTCTCAACAATTAGCTAAAGAGAAAGGAGTGTTTCCTAACTATGGATTAAGCATCTGGAAAAAGAAAAAAATTAAAATGCGAAACGCGGCCCTTACCTGTATTGCTCCCACTGGGACTATCTCTATGATTCCAGAAGTTTCTTCTGGGGTGGAGCCTTATTTTGCTTTAGCTTACACTAAGCAGCAGATAATGGGAGAAGAGGAATTTTATTATGTCAATCATTATTTAGAAAAGAAACTTAGAGAGAAAGGATTATATTCCCCCAAAATAATTGATAAGATTTATAAAGCCGGCAGTATCCAAAATATAGAAGAGATCCCCAAAAATATTAGAAAAATTTTTGTCGGTTCAATGGATATTACTCCAAAAGATCACATTAAAATGGAAGTCGCTTTTCAGAAACATTTAGATAATAGTATTTCTAAAACTATTAATCTTCCTAATCAGACGACCAGATTTGATGTAGAAAAAGTAATTCAATTGGCTTGGCAATCAAAATGTAAAGCATTTACTGTTTACCGCAGTGGTTCCAGAGAAAAAGAAGTATTGACTACTAAGGGAAAAGAAATATCAAGCGATAATTGTCCTAATTGCGATTCTAAGCAAGAGAAAATTACTCCTCCTTCCTCTCTTTTAGGGGATTCTACTAAATAGTATGATTCAGGTTTATACTGGCAATGGCAAAGGGAAAACAACCGCCAGCTTAGGTTTGGCCTTACGAGCTGTTGGGGCGGGAAAAAAAGTTTTACTAATTCAGTTTTTGAAAGAAGGTCAAAGTTCAGAGATAAAAGCCATTAAAAAATATTTGCCTAATTTTGAGGTAAAAATTTTTGGTCAAAAAGGATTTTTAACCAAAGAAAAATTAAAGAAAAAAGATTTTAACCTTGCCCAGCAGGGTTTTGATTTTGCTCAGAAAGCTATTCAAACTAAAGCATATGATTTAATTATTTTAGATGAAGTAAATGTAGCAGTTAGCTTAGGTCTGTTAAGAAGCGAGGAATTAATGAAACTTATTAAGCTAACTCCTTCAAAGATAGAACTAATTTTAACTGGCCGTTCAGTCCCCAAAAGAATCATTCAAGTAGCTGATTTAGTCAGCCAGATAAAAGAAGTTAAACATTATTTCAAAAAGGGCCTCAAGGCTAGAAAAGGAATTGAGTATTAGATATAATGACCAAGTCCAAGATTCTTCTTTGTTTTTGCCTGCTATTTATCATTGGTCTTATTATTTATTCTTTGGTTGAGAATCATCAACCATTTTTATTTGAACAAACGGACGAAAAGGTTATTTTAGAAGGGATAATAGTTAATGAGCCAGAGCAGAGAATTAACCAACAGAAATTTGAATTTAAGACCAAAGAAATCCCGGGGAAAATTTTAGTCACCACTGAACTTTATCCCCAATATGATTATGGAGATAAATTAAAGATTAATGGAAAATTAAGAGAACCATCCCAGTTTGAGGATTTTGATTATCGCCAATATTTAGCTAAAGATAATATTTATTCAGTAATTTATTCTCCCAAAGTTACCTTACTGGCTAAAAATCAAGCTAATTGGTTTTATCAAAGAATTTTTAATTTTAAAAATAAGTTAAGAAAAGTTATTGATAAAACACTCTTACCGCCTCAAAGCAGTATTCTTAAAGCCATTTTCTTAGGCGATAAATGGGGACTTTCTAATAACTTAAAAGAAAAACTAAATATCACTGGCACCCGGCACATTGTCGCTATTTCTGGTATGCATATGATTATTATGTCCCAAATTCTTCTTTTTCTGGCCTTAGCCATGGGTCTTTGGCGGGGTCAAGCTTTCTATTTTGTCCTTATTCTCTTAGTGATTTATATTGTTATGATTGGCGCTCCCGCCTCGGCCGTCAGGGCTGGTCTGATGGCTGGCTTGCTTTTATTAGCTCAAAAAATCGGCCGCTTGCGCAGCGCTGACCGAGCGGTTGTTTTTGCCGCTACGGCTATGCTGGCGATTAATCCATCTCTTCTAAAAGCCGATGTTGGTTTTCAATTATCTTTTATGGCCACTCTAAGTATTATTTATCTCAAACCAATTTTAGATAAGAAAATTATTAAATGGCCAAATCCCTGGCGCTTAAAAGATATTTTAACCATGACTTTGGCGGCTCAATTAGGTACTTTGCCGATTTTAATTTTCCATTTTGGCCGACTCTCCTTAATTTCGCCTTTAGCTAATTTGCTAATTGTTCCATTTTTGCCAGTGATAATGATATCTGGAATCATTTTGAGTTTTACTGGCTTAATTTGGCTGTCTTTAGCAAAAATCCTGGCCTGGCCAGTTTGGTTTTTATTAAGTTATCTGGTCAAGGTAACAGATTATTTATCTTCTTTGCCTCTGGCCGCTTACGAATTTAAAAATATTTCCTTGATAGTTTTAATAATTTATTATTTGTTTTTATTCTTAGTTATTCTTAAATGCTCAAAAACAAAAAACTTACTTATTCAACCTTAGGGCTGTTGTTTGTTGCCGCTATCCTTATCTGGTCAGCTGTTTTTTCACAAGCCCAAGACAATATTTTAGAGGTGACTTTTTTCAATGTGGGACAAGGCGATAGTATTTTTATTGAAACACCGCAAGGACGACAAGTTTTAATTGACGGCGGGCCAGATAAAACTGTTTTAGAAAAATTAAGTCAGACAATGCCTTTTTATGATAGAACTATTGATTTACTTATTTTAACCCATCCTGATGCTGACCATATTACTGGTTTAGTGGAGGTGCTTAAGTATTACCAAGTTAGTCATATTTTAACCAGTGGCATTAAGAAAGATACGGTTGTCTATCAAAAATGGCGAGATTTAATTCAACAAAAGAGTATCCCGTTAACCATAGCTCAAGCCGGTCAGAAAATTATCCTGCAAGAGGATGTAGTTATGAAAATTTTCTGGCCGGAGCAATCGCTGATTAAATCCTTTAGTAAAAATACTAATAATGTTTCCATAGTTGGCCAATTAGTTTACGGACAATCAGAATTTCTTTTGACTGGCGATATTGAAAAAGAAGTTGAACAGTATCTTGTTAGACCCTTAAGGTCTAACAGTTTGCAGTCAGATGTTTTAAAAATACCTCATCATGGCAGTAAAACCTCCGCTAGTCAAAATTTTCTCAAAGCAGTTAATCCGCAAATAGCAATCATTTCCGTTGGCCTTAATAATCGTTATAAACATCCTCATGCCGAAGTTTTAGAAAGATTAAAAAATTATATAATTTATCGAACCGATAAAAATGGTGATATTAAGGTATTTACTAATGGTAATTTTTTTAATATAATTACAGAATATGAATCATAAAACCAAAGAGAGAACCTTAGTTTTAATTAAGCCAGATGGCGTTCAGCGTTCCTTAATTGGTCAAATAGTCCAGCGCTATGAACAAACTGGTCTAAAATTAGTCGGTTTAAAGTTTTTTATTCCCTCTCCGGAATTAGTTAAGAAACATTATTTAGTAGTTGATACTTGGCTGGAATCAGTTGGCCAAAAAGCAAAAGAGGCCTATCTTAAAAAGGGATTAAAACCACCTTTTAAAGACTCTAAAAAATGCGGTCAGCAAGTTTTAAAAAGATTAGAGAAATATTTATCTTCTGGTCCAATGGTCGTCATGATTTGGCAGGGCAATGAAGCAGTTGGCATTGTCAGAAAAATTACTGGCGGCACTGAACCTTTGATTTCTGATGTGGGAACTATCAGAGGAGATTTAACTATTGATTCGTATCAATTAGCTGATACTGATGATCGAGCTGTCAGAAATCTTATTCATGCTTCAGCTACCCCAGCCGAAGCAAAAAAAGAAATTAAAGTTTGGTTTAGAGAGAATGAGATTTTGAAATATCGTTTAATTCCCGAAGCGATATTGTATGATGTCAATTTAGATGGCCTTAAGGAATAGTCGTCCATTGACAGTTATTTTTGGATGGTGTTATACTAATAGTGGTTCTTTAACTTAAAATAGGAGGGGATAATGAAGTGTAAAAGCTGTGACAGTGAAATTAATATCAAATCAGCCAAAGAGATAAAAAAAGGAAACCCTAGTTCTTATGTTGAATGTCCCTTTTGTGGCGCGATTAATCATATAAAATGCCGCCATAAGAGCGGCAAAAAGAAGAAAATAACCATTGCTCAGATATAAAAAATAAAAAAAAACGTCTTAACAAGGCGTTTTTTCTTTTTGTCGGGGCGACTGGATTTGAACCAGCGATCTCATCCTCCCCGAGGATGCGCTTTAAACCGGACTAAGCTACACCCCGTTTATTTAGTTTTTCCCATGGCTTTAATGCATTTAGCGCAGGCCTTAACTCTTTTACCACTAGCTAAATAAACCCATTGTAGATTAGGGTATTTTCTTTTTTTAGTAGTTGGGTTATACTTACCACGAAGCTTTTTGCGGACAGTAGCCACCATTGATTTTTTGCCGCAAATAGCGCATCTTCTAGACATAATAGATGTATCTTACCAGATTTTTTTAATTTTTACAAGATAATTAATGCTTATACAAATTCTTTTTGAAAATCCAGTATTATTTTTAATAATAGCCGTGGCTATTATTTTTGCTCTTGTTATTCATGAATTTTTCCATGCCTGGATGGCTTATTATTTAGGCGATAATACCGCTAAAGACCAAGGACGTTTAACTATAAATCCTCTTGTCCATTTGGATCCGTTTGGGACAATTCTTCTTTTTATTGTAGGGATTGGTTGGGGCAAACCAGTTCCTTTTAATCCTTATAATCTACGAAATCAAAAATGGGGGCCAGCTTTAGTGGCTTTGGCTGGTCCAGCTTCTAATTTTGGCCTGGCAGTAACAGTTGGACTTATTTTGCGTTTTGCAGAGATTTCTAATCCTTATTTCGCTTTTTTCTTAAGTTTTTTTGTTTGGATTAATCTTATTCTCGGAGTATTTAATTTAATGCCTGTCCCGCCTCTTGACGGTTCGCATATTTTTTTCACTTTATTTCCTTCCCTAGAAAATGTTAAAGCTTCTATCCAGGGTAGTTTTTTGTTCCTTATAGTTGTAATTTTCTTTATGATTTATATTGGCATTCCTTTTATAATCAAGCCACTTTTCATTTTGATAACAGGGGTGTCTTCTGTATTTTAAAGAATACAAAAACCCTCTGATTTGTTAGAGGGTTTTTGTTCTCAGGCAGAAAGCATTACTTTCTTTCTTCCAATTTTAATTTAACTGTACCTATTTTATCATCTCGCAGAATTTTTATTTCCACTAAATCACCTGGTTTGCCTTTATGGATAAGTTCTTGAAGAGGATTTTTTTCAGTAATCTTTGTTTTGTTGAATTCTAAAACAATATCACGTTCCATTAAACCAGCTTTAGCAGCTGGACTGTTCGGGACAACAGCTGGTTCACCGCTGCCTGGTTCCCGGATAATTAAAGCTCCATAATTAACTGGTAAATGAAGATTAAATCTTTCTTGGAAAGATTTTTGGAGTTCTTTATTGATTAAAATATAACGGACGCCTAAGAACGGTTGAATAATCCGGCCGTATTTTTTAAGATCAAATAGGTCTTTTTTAGCGTTATTAACTGGAATAGCAAAACCAATATTTTGAGCCCCCATAACAATAGCTACATTAATGGCCACTGCTTTGCCATCTAAATCAACTAAAGGGCCGCCCGAGTTGCCTGGATTAATGGCTGCGTCAGTTTGGACTAGTCCGCGTAATTGAGCCGCTTGGCCAGAAATACCATCATGGGCAGTAATAAAACGACTTAGACCGGAAATGACACCAGTGGAGACAGTATTACGAAAAGTACCCAAGGCATTGCCAATGGCAATGACGCTTTGCCCTAGTTCTACTTTAGTGGAATCGCCTAATTCTAAAATAGGAAATTTTTTCCCTTTGGTATTTTTGAGTTTAAGAATAGCTACATCATTAACTAGGTCGCGGGCTAAAATTTCTGCCTGATATTCTTTTTCATCAGCCGTAATAATTGTATAATCTACTTCAGGCGAGATGATCACATGACGGTTGGTTAAAATAATTCCCTCTGGCGAGACAAAAAAGCCGCTGCCGCCGCCAATTTTAACTCGTTGGCTGCCTTCTTGACGATACTGAGGAATTGGCTGTCCATAAGGACCAAGAAATTCGTCAAAGGGTTGAACATAGAATTTTCTGATTTTGGGTAAGTCCTTGCTGATAATAATGCTAATAACAGCTGGACTAATTTTTTTAACTACTTGAACCACTGGTGATTTTTGAGCCATAATTATTCCTCCTTTTATATTCTATTATATTTCATTGACTATGTTTAGTCAATATTATAGTATAAAAAGGTGTGGAAAACTGCCCTCGTAGCTCAGCGGATTAGAGCAGCGCACTCCTAACGCGCAGGTCGCACGTTCGAGTCGTGCCGAGGGCGCTAAGGGGGATGTAGCTCATTTGGCTAGAGCGTTTGCGTGGCACGCAAAAGGTAGCGGGTTCGACTCCCGCCATCTCCACTTATTGGCCGAGGTAGCTCAGGGGTAGAGCGCTTCTCTGAAAAAGAAGAAGTCGGCGGTTCGATTCCGCCCCTCGGCACATAAATTTTTCGCTTTGCTCAAAATTTGAGTAGTTAGTAATTTGTAATTAGTAATTTAGCGAAAAATTTATCCCAAATTACAAATTACACACACAAAATACTTTTCGGCGGGTGTCGTATAGCGGTTATTACACGTGCTTGCCAAGCACGCGACGGCGGTTCGACTCCGCTCACCCGCTCAAAACTATTGACAAACTTATCAGAGTATGTTAGTATACAGAAAATCCCCAGATGGGGATTTTAAGTTTGCTTTAAAAACATATGTATACTAACCCTAAGATTTCCGCTTCTTTGATTTTGGTTAGTTTGGTTTATCACATTGTTTTACCTCAATATGGTTTAGCTGATCTAAATTTAATTGAGGAACAAGAATTTAAGTTACCACTAATGCCTTTTAATGGATTGGTTACTCTTCAAGGTCAGGCCTTGATTCAATCAACTAATCCAGATACCCCAGTGATCTTGGCTCAATACTGGGTGCCAGTAACTGGTTATTCCAGTACCCCAGACCAAACTGACTCAACGCCTTTTATCACTGCTTCAGGAACTTATGTTCATGATGGAGTGATTGCTTGTAACTTTTTGAGGTTTGGTACTAAGGTCCGTTTCCCTCAACTATATGGAGAAAAGATTTTCTTAGTTGAGGATCGGATGGCTGCTAAAAACAGTCATAAAATGGATATCTGGTTTATTAGCCGCGATCAAGCCAAACAATTCGGTATCAAAATAGCCAAAGTAGAGATTCTGGAAACATAAAGACCCCGTTATTCGACGGGGTCTTTATTTGGTGCCGCGGGTGGGACTCGAACCCACACGGGCATAATGCCCACACGATTTTAAGTCGTGCGCGTAAGCCAATTCCGCCACCGCGGCCTGGAGGTCATGACCGGATTCGAACCGGTGTACACGGTTTTGCAGACCGTTGCCTAGCCGCTCGGCCACATGACCTTTTTCTTAGATTACCATATTTTCAATCAAATTCAAGATTTCTTAATTTTTCCTAAAATTTCTTCAATTCGTTGAGCTTTAATTTCCGCTTGGTCTATGGCAAATCTGATTTTAGGAACTATTCTCATATGTAATTTTTTATTTAGGATTTGCTGAAGATGGAAAATATTTCTTTCTAAAATTCTTAAAACCAGTTCATCTTTTTTTACTGGCATAACACTGATTTTAATTTTTGCCTGTCTTAAATCAGTTGATGTTTCTACATTAGTCACTGTTACTAAGATATTACCAAAATCAATTTCTCGTAGAATTAATTGACTAATTTGTTGTTTAATTAATTGATTGACTCGTTTAATCCGTTGGCTCATTAATTAAATTTCTCTTTTCTTTTTTTCCTCCTGATAGATTTCTAAAATATCTCCTTTTTCCACCCTGGTTTGGCTTTCCAAGAGAAGGCCGCATTCTTGTCCCTTAGCTATTTCTTCGGCATCTTTTTTATTGCGTTGGAGTTGGATTAATCTGGCCTGACCTATTTTTTTATTCTCCCTAATAATATCAATGAGAACACTTTTTTTAACTCGTCCGCTAGTTACCCGGCCGCCAATAATCTGTCGGTCTTTCTCGCTATGGAATAGAGCTAAAACCCTAATTTGCCCAATAACATTCTTAATAATTTCTGGTTTTAAAAGCTGAGAAAGCAGTTCTCTGACTCCTTGGATAAGCTCGTAGATTACTTCAAAAAGTGAGATTTTTATTTTCCTCTGTTGAGCTAATTCTCTAATAGCTGAACTAGCTTTAACTCGAAAACCGATTATTTTTGCTTGAGCTGATTCAGCTAATTTAATATCTGATTCATTGATTTCACCGACTTCGCTTTTTAAAACCCTTAAGATGACTTCTTCTGAAAGAATATTTTTAAGTGATTCTCTAATTGCTTCTAAAGAACCTTGAACATCGGCTTTGAGAATTATATTAAGGATTTTTTTGTCTGGCTCAAAAACAAAGACTTCTTTTTCTTCTTTTCTTTTGGATGTTTTTTTGACTATCCTAACCTGGGCTTCTTCTAAACTATTAAAAACAGAGAATTTTTCTCCTATTTGAGGAACCCGATTAAATCCGGTGACAATAACCGGCATTGAGGCGGTCGCTTTTCCTAAGGGCTGAAATTGAAAATCTTCCATTGTTTTAATTCGTCCGCTGGCTGAATCTGTTCCGACAATATCTTTATTTTTTAAAGTGCCTTTCTTTACTAAGAGGGTAGCCGTTGGTCCTCGTCTGGGGTCTTGATAAGACTCAATAACCAGACCAGAGGCCAATTGGTCTATTTTAGTTTTTAATTCTTCCATTTCAGATAATAAAATAATCATTTCTAAAAGTTCATCGATGCCCTGGCCGGTTTTAGCCGAAAGATTAACTGAAGGCACTTGGCCGCCTAAAGATTCCACGATAATATTATTTTCTGATAGTTCTTTTTTGACTTTTTCTGGTTGAGCTTCTTTTTTATCAATTTTATTTAGAGCAATAATTGAAGGAAGACCAATTTTTTTTATATGAGCGATAGATTCTTTAGTTTGCGGCTTGATCCCTTCTTCAGCCGCTATGACCAGAACAGCAATATCAGCTACTTTGGCTCCTCGGGAACGCATAGCGGAAAAGGCCTCATGACCGGGCGTGTCAATAAAAGTAATCTTTTTGCCTTGATGTTCTATCTGATAAGCGCCAATGTGTTGGGTAATGCCGCCAGCTTCTTTTTCAACTATTTTGCTTTTACGGATATAGTCAAGAATACTTGTTTTACCATGGTCAACATGGCCTAAAATAACCACTACTGGCGGCCGAGATTGTAATCTATTATCTTTTTTTTCATTTTTTTTTGACATTGACTCCTGCCTTTTTTAAGGCCTCCATTTCTTCTTTAGACAAAGGATATTTTGATTGACCAACTTCTATTGGCTTACTGTAAATTCTGCTTTCTTCCCTTGAATACAAACTAGAGATAACTAAACCATTATTTTTTGAATCAAGTAAAGCGATGACAAAACTTTGGTCACCGCCAGTATCTTTAAAAGGATTGAAGCGGATCAAGCCAACTTTCTGAATACTTTGACTGGCCATTTTCTCTAAAACCTTAGAAGATTTAATCAGTTTTTTAATTTCCGCCTCTGATTTTTTCATTCGTTTAATTTCTTCAAAGAGAACTCCTTCTAAATCAGAGGCCTTTTTACCAGCAAAAAATACTTTCAGCTTTTTTTTAATTTGCCAAAGATGAAAATGAAGGAAAAAATTCCAAATAATCAATAGGCTAATAACTATTAGAAAAATAAAGAAAATTGTCTGGTTAATTAAGATATTTTCCATGGCGGAGTTAACGTCCCAAATTTCGAACTAAAATTGTCTCAAATTGATCCTTTTGTCCGGAAATTAAGGAAAATTTACAAAGTTAATCCTGAATGGTTTGAGGTTCCTGAATTTGGGATTGAATTATTTTAGTCCTTATCTTTAAAGTTATTCTACATTAAACATCACATAATTGCCAGATTCTTTAACAGCGACATCGCGAGATTTTCGGTGATTTTTGTAATCAAAGTTTTTAATCAAATTTTCTAATTGCTTCTTGTCTTTAGCAATAAAACATTGATAGCTACTAGCCAATATGAGTTGATTTATTTCTTTTACTTTCTTTTTATCCAATTTAAGAAAATGTTCCGTTTTTGATTTAATTTTAGGCTTTATTGCAATACATAAATCCGGTCTTAGTGGAAAGAGAACAATAGCATTCGAGGATAATAAGCCGTTCATAATTTTTGTTGGCGATAAAGTAAAACAAGGATTATCTGATGTTGTAAAAAAGGAGTCTTTTGGCGCGTTTAAAAACAACCACTGAACATTAAATAACCCTTTTGCTAATCTCTCAACTTTTAAAATATCTTTTGAGTGCCCTGTATTTGTTAATTTTATTTTATAATCATCACTATGAAGAAATTGAAAGGTCTGCTTCTTGATTTCCGCATCAGACATCGTATTAATTTTTTCCAAAGCGTCTTTCTCAAATTTATTGGCAGGATTATGTTTAAGAATTTCTTCTTTTGAAATTTTGATTTTATCCAAAGAAGAAGTATCTTTTCGTATAAAATATTTAATTACTGCTTCCATAAATTTGTCGGTCTCTTCCCTATGTCTTAGAGTTCTAATATATTGAAGAGCAACATAAAATGCGATACAACTTCGTTCCCATCCGTTTAATTGTTTTTGTTTTTTATTATCAATATTTCTGATACTTTCGGTTCCCTTAGAATCAATCAAAGCTGTTATTTTTTCGGGTAAATAAAATTTGTCTTTTCCTTCGGTAAAAACATTAAAATCTTTTTTCCAAAAACCTTTCCATCTAACCCCTCGCTCTATGAATTTATTTTCTGGAATCAAATAAATATTAAGCTGATTACTGTTATTCTGCCATTGCACAAGGTATTTGGCTTGAATAGTGTGGTGTTTTGCCATAATTACATATCCTGTGGATAAAGCGGGTTTGTGTCTGTATAGGTATCATATTATAATATAAGTAGTAACGCAAATGATTTTATGCCAACCACCCAAACATTTAAAGCAATTTATTTTCCTGATTTTAAAGAAGTAAATCCTAAATCAAAGGGTTTGATTTTAGCTTTCGGCGAAAAAAACAAAGATCTATACAAAAATATCGCCGATTTGGAAAGTAATGAAATTAGGAATTTGCTTGGAACTGATTCATATATTGAACTCGAACAACGGGCTAAAGAAGAAGGTTTGCCAGTAAATACTTATTGTCTTTGGTATTTGCGGAAAAATGTATTTGCTGAAGAGGAAATAATCAACAATAACGATTCAAAAGAAAAACCTATCTCCCATTTCTCTAATAATGTAATTGAAGGTGATTGTTTAGAGGTTATGAAAGAAATTCCGCCAAAATCAATCGATATGATTTTATGTGATTTGCCCTATGGCACTACTCAAAATAGTTGGGATAGTCTTATTCCGCTTGATCTGCTTTGGGAGCAATATGAACGTATTATTAAAGATCAAGGCGTTATTGCTCTAACTGCACAAGGTTTATTTACTGCAAATCTATCTTTGTCAAATCCAAGATTATTTAAATATAAGATTACTTGGGTAAAATCAAAGCCAACCAATTTCCTTAATGCCAAAAAGCAACCATTACGTAAACATGAGGATATTTGTATTTTTTACAAAAAACAGCCTGAATATAATCCACAAATGACTTATGGCGAACCTTATAATAAAGGATTCCGAAAAGATCAATTAACTGGAAGTTATGGTGATTTTAAAACCGTAGAAGTAAAAAGCAATGGCGAAAGATATCCGACCGATGTTATTTATTTTAAAACAGCCGAAAGTGAAGGGGAAGTCTACCATCCTACTCAAAAGCCAGTTGAGCTTGGCCGTTATTTAATTCGCACCTTTACCAAGACCGATGAGATTGTATTAGATAATACTTGTGGGAGTGGAAGCTTCCTTGTTTCCGCAGTTTTAGAAGGCAGAAAATTTATTGGCATTGAAAAAAATCAAGAAGTTTATCTTTTCAAAAAACACCGAGTAGATTATATTGATGTTTGCAAACAGAGAATTAAAAAAGCACAAGAACAATACAAAATAGAAAGCAGTAAAGTAAAGCTTTTCTAAATCCCGCTATATGGTTCTTCCTGTAATATTTTTCTGGCTTCTTCTATTTCATCCTCACTTAAAATTCCTTTCTCTTTTAGCCAATTTAATAAATGAAAATATTGGTTTGAATGCAAAATCGGCTTTACGATTTTACTAAGGCCGGTTTCTTTTTTTATAAATTCAAGATGTTTTTGCGACAGTATACCTCTGCCAATTAAATCGTAAGCGATTCTTAATGCATCAACAGAGGTTAAATTTAAATCGCCAATGTGGTTTTTGTCTTTTTTAACATCTGTTTGTTCAATTTCTAAAAGATCTTTTATTTTACTCAAACCGTTTAGATTTCGATTATAAAACTCAATCTCTTGACCACGGTAAGTAAACCAGGTTCGTCCTTGCTCTGTAAGAGAGCCGCGTGGCAAATAAACGCCTTCGCGCGCTACTCTTTTCTTTGAAGCCCAACCGCAAATATAAAGTGTCCATTTTCTTTGTCTGGCAGTTCCTGGAAGTTCTCTATTTTTAGGTGTTTCAAGATGAGTCATTAAATAAATATCTGTATCAAGTTGTTCGTCATAAATCTGCCTGGCAAAAAAATTATGTTTTGCTTCTCTTGTGATACCATCGTTGCTTTCGTATTCCTCTTTGAAAGGCAAAGCTCCGCCTCTACATTTTACATCTAATTTTACACCAGATGATAGTAAAATATCATAGCCCAAAGGATGATCTTCGGGATTAACTTCTGGCATTCCCAATTTATTCCTGATAACCATCTCTGCCAAAGCTCCAAATCCTTGTTCTTCTTTACTGCCTCGTTCTGCACCAGTTATATTTTGATTTTTGGTAATATATTCTGCGGCTTTTTGTCTCAAATCAAAACCAAGCTCATCGGTAAGCTTTATGGTAATTGGTTTTGGATGATGATATTTATACATAATTTAAAAAAGTTCGAAATTGGACGTCTGGCGGAGAGGGTGGGATTCGAACCCACGGTCGCCTAAGGCGACAACGGTTTTCGAGACCATCCGATTAATCCACTCTCGCACCTCTCCTTATTGCCTAAACTACCATATTTTAAGACCTTTGGTCAAATAAAATAGCCGCTTGAGACGACTATTTTTTTTGTGGGCGGTGGAGGACTCGAACCCCCGACCTCTTCAGTGTAAATGAAGCACTCTAACCAACTGAGCTAACCGCCCATAATAGAATTTATTCTACCAGAAATTTTTTAAAAAAGCCAGTTTTCTGATATAATTTATATATGTTTCCGTCATTAGAAAAAAAATATTTTGATGTGCCTTTAACTCATGGTTTTGTTTCTCTATATACTGGTAAGGCCATTATCATGATTGCTTCAGCTCTTTTGGGTATATTTTTGCCGATTTTTTTATATGAACTTTTTAATCAGAGTTTTCGAGCCGTAGTTATTTATTATGGATTGGGTTATTTTTTCTATGGTTTAACTGTAGCTCTGGGCGGAAAATTTTTAAATAAATTTGGTTTTAGAAGGGCCTTACGGGTTAGTGTTTTTCTAGGTGCTTTATTCTACGTTATTTTTTATTTTATTGACCAGGGTAATCTCAAATATCTAATTCCTTTTTCTATTATTGTTCTAACTTTCTATCGTTTATCTTATTGGTTGCCTTATCATATTGATTTTGCTAAATTTACTGACAAAAAAGACAGAGGTCGACAAGTTGGTGTGGTTGAGGCGACCCGCTCTGCCTTCCAAGTCTTTGCTCCTTTAATTGCTGGTTTTATTGTGCTTCGCTTTAGCTTTGATGTTCTTTTTGTTATTACCATTATTCTTTTTTTTACTTCGGGTATTCCTTATTTAACTATTCCGCTGACTCGGGAAAAATTTAGCTGGACTTTGAAAGAAACTTGGCAGCAATTTTTTTCAAGAAGAAGAAGGAAAATGGTCTTAGCCTATATGGCCTTTGGGGCAGAGAATGTCATTACTTTAGTTGTCTGGCCAATTTTTATTTACCAGCTTTTAAAAGGAAATTATTTTAATATAGGAGCGATATCTACTTTAATTATTGGAACAACTGTCATTATCCAACTTATTTTAGGTAGATATATTGATTTAAAAACTTCTAAAGAAAGAGTTTTGGGCTGGGGGAGTTTCTTTTATTCTTTGGGCTGGCTGATTAAAATTTTCATTACTACTGCTTTTCAGATTTTTGTGGTTGGTACTTATCATAGTCTAGCTTATATTTTTTTCCGGACTCCTTTCGATGCTTTAAGTTATGAAATATCAGCTGACCAGGGGCACTATGTAGATGAATTTACTGTCTTGCGCGAAATGGCCTCTATGTTTGGCAGGAGTTTAATGGTTATTTTAGTTATTTTGGTTTCTTTTTATTTTTCCATCCAATGGATTTTTATCTTAGCGGCTCTAGCGGCTGTTATTGTTAATTTACTTAGAAGAGTAAAGCAAGAAAGATTTGTTTAATTATCAAACAAAAATCACCCATCTGGGGTGATTTTTTATGGTGCCCAGGGCGGGACTCGAACCCGCATGCCCCGAAAGGCACAGCTCCTCAAGCTGCTGTGTATACCGAATTCCACCACCTGGGCTTTATTTTTTTTGTTTGGCAATAATTTCCTTGAGCCGAGCTTCTTTAGCTGATTTCTGGCGAATATAGTAAAGTTTAGCTCGCCGGACTTTGTGTTTTTTGACTACTTCTATTTTTTCAATAGTCGGTGAATGAATTGGGAAGATTCTTTCAATGCCAACTCCTTGGCTGATTTTCCTGACAGTGATAGTGGAATTAATCCCTCGGCCATGTTTTCGGGCAATAACCAAACCTTCAAAGACTTGAATTCTCTCTTTGTCGCCTTCTTTGATTTTTTGATGAACCCGGACTGTATAGCCGGATCTAATTTCGGGAATCTTCTTTAATTGTTTTTTATTAAATGAATCAAGTTTGTCCATAAATCTTTGGCTAATTCTGATTTGAATTTAACTAGTTTACCATTAGGCAGACGAAATTTCAAGTAAGCCGCATGGAGAAATTGTCTTTTTAAACCAACTAATTCCGGCTGTCTTTTAAATTTATATTGTTTATCTCCAGCAATCGGATGACCAATTGAAGCCAAATGGACTCTAATTTGATGAGTCCGGCCGGTTTTAATCCTGACTTCTAGCAAAGTATAATCCTTAAATCTTTTTAAAATCTTATATTCAGTCCAAGCCTTTTTAGCTTTTTCATCTAGTAAGGCGCTTCTTTTTTTATGGTCTTTTTTAGATAAACTGATGGCTTTAGTAATTGTCCCTTTTTTATCTTTAACCTGGCCAATGACTAAAGCTAAATATTTTTTAATAACTTTTCTTTCTTGGAATTGCTTTTTTAAATATTCAAAAGCAGAATTATTTTTAGCTATTATTATTAAACCAGAGGTATCTTTATCTAAACGATGAACAATGCCCGGCCGTAAAGAATCATCGCCAACATCTTTTATTTTTGGACAATAAGAGAGTATTTGATTAACTAAAGTATTCTTCGTTGATTTATTAACGGGGTGAACTAATAAACCAGCTGGTTTGTCAATGACAAGAATATCATTATCTTCGAAGATGACTTTCATGTGGACCAGGTGGGAATCGGACCCACGACCTTCTCTGTGCAAAAGAGATATTCTACCACTGAACTACTGGCCCTGGCTAAATATATATTTTAGTGGGCGGTAGAGGACTCGAACCTCTGACCTCGTCGATGTCAACGACGCACTCTAACCAGCTGAGCTAACCGCCCTTGGTGGGCGTGCCAGGATTCGAACCTGGGACCTTGGCCTTATAAGAGCCCTGCTCTGCCACTGAGCTACACGCCCAAAACGTTATTATTCTATCTAATTTTAATCATTTGGTCAATCTTTTTTAAAAAATGAGGCGATGGTTTTTTATTGTACCATCGCCTCTTGTTTAAAGCCCTAGGAAACTTGGTAAATCAGCAATTGATTCTATAATATTCTGGGCACCTGCTTCTTTAAATTCTTTTTCGGTGGCTGCTCCGGTGGGAACGCCGATGAATTCAATTTGGGCTGCTTGAGTGGCTTGTAAGTCATATAGAGTGTCGGCTACATACACGAGATTTTCTTTGGTAATGCCGATCCGTTCGAATTTTTCAAGAGTAGGTCTAAATGTTTTTAGTTCTGGTCCCTGAAGGCTGTAACCATTCGGTGCCTGAATAAAGAAAAAAATATCAGAAGGAATAGCCGTATTATCTAGATGCAAAGTAAGAGTTTCTTGATCACGGCTGGTAAGTAGAGAAATCAATAGACCGACTTCCTTTAATTTGGCTAGAGAAAAGAGAGTATCAGGGAAAAGGAGATATCTGTTTTTGACGCCTGATTTCATATAATCTCTAACGTATTCCTCCATAAAGCTCTTGGCAATTGAGATGGGCCAAATAGCCTTAATTACATTTGCCCAAGGAAGTCCCCATAATTGCCTTAGTTGCTCATAGTCAGGCACTGGATATCCTTTAAGTTGGGCAAATCTTTGGTGTTCCTGGATACTTCGTTCGGTGGAATCAATGATCACCCCGTCAAAGTCCAAAATCAGTCCTTTAGTAGATCTTTTCAGATTCATTAACCTCTCCTTTCGTTACAGTTTTTGTTAAGGGTCTAATTAAACTTTCTTCTTCATCAAGCTGGCAAATTCTTTTCGTTCAATGGTTTCTTTTTTGATTAGCGTTTTGGCTATTTGGTCTAATTTTTTTCTCTTTTCAGTGAGGATTTTTTTGGCTGTTCGATAAGCATTATCAATAAACTTAGCTACTTCTTTATCAATTTGGGCAGCTACTTCTTCAGAATAATCTTTTGCCGTGGCAATTTCCCGGCCCAAGAAAACTAATTCTTCTTTGCCGCCAAAAGTTACCGGGCCTAATTTTTCACTCATACCGTATTTTGTCACTAAGCGCCTGGCTAATTCAGTCGCTTTTAGTAAATCACTGGACGCGCCAGTGGTTAATTCGTTAAAGACCAATTCTTCGGCCACATAACCGCCTATTAAAACAGCTAATTCATCTATGAATTCAGAGCGGCTGTGAAGATGTCTATCTTCAATAGGTAATTTAAGAGTATAACCAGCTGCTTCCCCGCGGGCAATAATGGAAACCTTTTGGACTGGATCAGTGTGAGTTAAAGAGGAAATGATTAAAGCATGACCTGCTTCGTGGTAAGCAGCAATTTCTTTTTCTTTTTTGGAGAGAATATGGCTTTTCCTTTCTGGTCCTAAAAGGACTTTTTCAATACATTCGCGTAGTTCGTCTTGGTTAATTTTTTTCTTATTGCGCCGGGCGGCTAAGATAGCCGCTTCATTAACTAAATTAGCTAAATCAGCTCCTGAAAAACCAGGTGTTCTTTCAGCAATTTCCCGCAGGTTAACCTTTTCTTCTAAAGGTTTATTTCTGGCATGGATTTTAAGAATGTGTTCTCGATCTTTTAAATCAGGCAGATTTAAAATAATTCTTCGGTCAAAGCGACCTGGCCGCAAAAGAGCTGGATCAAGAACGTCAGGCCGATTAGTGGCTGAAATTAATATAATCCCCGTATTTGGATCAAAACCATCCATCTCCACTAAAATCTGATTTAAGGTTTGTTCTCTTTCATCATGGCCGCCGCCTAAACCAGCTCCTCGCTGCCGGCCAATCGCATCAAGCTCGTCAATAAAAATCAAAGCCGGCGCGTTCTTCTTGGCTGTATTAAATAAATCTCTTACTCTACTAGAACCGACTCCGACAAACATTTCGACGAACTCTGAACCAGAGACACTAAAGAAAGGAACGCTGGCTTCCGAAGCGATGGCCCGAGCAAGAAGGGTCTTACCTGTGCCCGGGGCTCCAACCAGCAAAACCCCTTTAGGAATTTTAGCTCCTAAATTAACGAATTTTTTAGGGTTTTTTAGAAATTCAACTATTTCTTCTAATTCTTCTTTAGCTTCTTTAAGGCCAGCTACATCTTTAAAGGTAACTCTGTCTTTTTTATCTTTAGGACTAAATAGACGAGCTCGCGAGCGACCAAAGCTAAAGGCCTGCATTTGACCGCGCTGGGCTCCCCGAAACATAAACCAGAAGAAAAAACCAATAATCAATAAAGGTAAAAGAAAAGGCAGAATAGCTCCTAACCAAAAAGCGAGACCGCTTTTTTCTTTTATTTCTAAATTAACTAATTTAAGCTTTTCTGAATCAAGGCCGTAATTTTTCAAGGATTCGGTTAAAGAGGCCTCTTTTTCTTTAGTCGCTTTTTCATTAGAACCATCTTTTAATTCAATTTCCAATAGATCGCCTTTAATGACAATTTTTGAAACATTTTCTTGATTGATTTGCTCGACTAATTGACTCAAAGAGACCTCGTCTGGTTTTTCAGCTGGCCTACTAAGTAAAGTGAAAAATCCGGCAATGGTTAAAAAAGCCAGAAAAGCAATAAGTAAGTTTTTGAGAAGGTATTTCATATTAGGTCAAATCCTTAGCTTTTTCTGAAACAATTAATTTATCTGTTTTTTGATCTAAATCAATAATTTTAACTTTCATTTCTTGGCCGACAAATTTATTAAGTTGATCAAGAATTTTCTCTTTGTCGCCGTCTTCTACCCGAGGATAATTTTTGTTAGATAATTGGGAAACTGGTAGAAAACCGGATAAACCAGATGATTTAATAATTAATCCCCCTCGATTAGCTTCAATTACTTTAACTACGATTACCTTGCCAGTTTGTTTTTTTTCTTTAATAGTCAGCCAAGCTTTTTCTAAATTAGCTTCTCTTAGAGAAAGTTCGACATAACCGTCTTCATTTTCTGGGTCTAAAACTAGAGCAGAGACATTTTGACCAATTTTTAAATCTTTGAGGATATCTTTATCTTCTCGTAATTCACCACCATAAACAATGCCAGTACCTAAGGGACCTAGGTCTAAAATAAGGGCATTTTTGCTTATTTTAATAAGACGACCTTCAACTAAATCTCCTAACTGAGGCAAGTGAGGCACTTGTTTATCTTTTATTAATAATTCTTTTAATGAATTTGATTCTTTTTTAGTCATGTTTACTCAAAGTATAACCCGAGATTGTTAGCTTGGCAAGGGAAGGAAGATATGATAGAATAATTATATGACTATATCTTGGTATGGCCACTCTTGTTTTAAAATTACTAATCAAGGTGGTCATCTAACTATTATCACTGACCCTTTTGATAAAAGTATTGGCTTAACGCCGCCACGCGGTAACGCTGATATTGTCACTATCTCTCACGATCATTATGATCATAACAATGTCAAGGCAATTAGCGGTCAGCCCTTTATTATTAATGGTCCAGGAGAATATGAAATTAAAGGAATTAAGATTGTTGGTTGTTCAAGCTTTCATGATAAAAAGCAAGGGCAAGAAAGAGGATTAAATACTATTTATTTAATAGAGCTTGATAGAATCAAAATTTGTCATTTAGGCGATTTTGGCCAAGAACGATTAGAAAACGGACAATTAGAAACAATTGGCCAGGTAGACATTTTAATCATTCCCATTGGCAATACTTATACAATAGGAGCCTCAGAAGCAGTTAAAATAGCTGAACAAATTGAACCGCATCTGATTATTCCTATGCATTACAAACTGCCCAATTTAAAAATTGGTTTAGCCGGTTTGGGGGAATTTTTAAAAGAGATGGGGTTAGAAAAGAAATCAGCTGTTGATAAGCTGACTGTTAAAAAGAAGGACCTGATTGGCAAAGAGATGGAAATAGTCACCTTTAAGTATTAAGCTGATGTCCTTAATTAATTTTATCCAAAAAATTCAACGAAAGCCGCGTTATATCCGCCTGCGAGTACTATGGTTGGCTGTTTTTATTTGTATGTTTTTTATTGTCTCTATTTGGATAGTTTCTTTTAAGAAGGCAGAGGAACCCTTGGAAGAAATAAAAAAGGGAGCGCCTTCCTTAAAAGAGACGCTTAAGGCAAGTATCGGAGCATTCTTTGAAAAAAATTTAGAAAGCCAAGAGGAAAGCATTGAACAAGTTTCAAAAGAACCAAGAGAAATCAAGCCAGCTAAGCTACCCTTAGCAGAATAAAAATGGAAATAGGCCATATCAAGAAAAGAGAAATAACTGAAGAGATGAAAGAATCCTATTTGGATTATGCTATGAGCGTGATTGTGGCGCGGGCTCTGCCTGATGTTCGCGATGGTCTTAAACCAGTCCATCGCCGTATTTTATATGCCATGCACGGATTGGGGTTAGGCAGTACGGCTAGATACCGCAAATCAGCGGCTGTCGTGGGAGAAGTATTAGCAAAATTTCATCCACATGGCGATGTAGCTGTTTATGATTCTTTGACTAGAATGGCCCAAGATTTTTCTTTACGTTATCCATTAATTGATGGACAGGGAAATTTTGGCTCAATCGACGGAGATAAAAGTGCCGCCATGAGATATACCGAAACACGTCTTTCTAAAATAGCCGAGGAAATGTTGGTTGATATTGATAAAGAGACAGTCGATTGGACTGATAACTATGATGGAACTCGGCAGGAACCAATGGTTTTACCGGCTAAGCTGCCTCAATTACTTTTAAACGGCTGTATGGGGATTGCCGTGGGCATGGCTACTAATATTCCACCTCATAATTTAGGAGAAATAGTTGACGGAATTATTTTTTTAATTGACCATCCTAAGGCAACAGTTAAAGATCTTTTTAAATTTATTAAAGGACCAGATTTTCCTACCGGCGGAGAAATCTACGACCGTCAAGGAATGATTCAGACATACAGTACTGGCCGGGGACCGATTGTTAATCGGGCTAAGACCGAGATTATTGAAAGTGAAACAGGTAAATTTCAGATTATCATTAATCAGATGACTTACGGAGTCAATAAAGCAAATTTGATTGCCAAGATTGCTGACTTAGTTAAAGATAAAAAAATTCAAGGGATTAAAGACATTCGCGATGAGTCGGATAAAGAAGGAATCAGGGTGGTTATTGAACTTAAGGGTGATGTTCAGCCGCAGAAAATTCTTAATCGGCTTTTTAAGTTGACTGATTTACAAAAAACCTTTCATTTAAATATGCTTGCTTTGGTTAATGGGTTGCAGCCACAGGTCCTGCCTCTTAAGGGTTTTTTGGAAGAGTATATTAAGCATCGTCAGAAAGTAGTTACTCAACGGAGTCAATTTGAATTAAAACAAGCCAAAGAAAGAGCTCATATTTTAACTGGTTTAAGCAAGGCCTTAGATCATATCGATGCAGTCATTAATACAATTAAAAAATCGACGACCCGGGAAATAGCTCATCGGAATTTAATCAAAAAGTTTAAATTAAGCGAGCGCCAGGCAACGGCTATTTTAGAAATGAGATTACAGACCTTAGCTGGTTTAGAACAAAAAAAGATTAAAGATGAATTAGAGGAAAAGAGAAAAATAATTAAAGAATTAGAAACCCTGTTAAAAAGTTCTCGTAAAATCTTAAACTTAGTTAAAAAAGAACTTAAAGAAATAAGAGAAAAGTATGCTGATGAGCGTCGGACTAAAGTTTATCGTCAGCCAGTTGGTCAATTTAGTGATGAAGAGTTAGTTCCCCAAGAAGAATGCGTTATCATCTTGACTCAAGGCGGCTATATTAAAAGAGTTAATCCTCAATCTTATCGGGCTCAGAAAAGGGGCGGCAAGGGGATTGTTGGGATTATTCCCCGAGAAGAAGATGCGGTTGGCTATTTCTTATCTGCTTCCACTCATGATGGCGTTTTATTCTTTACTGACCGAGGTCGGGTTTTTCAAACTAAGGCCTATGAGATTTCCGAGGCCAGTCGGACGGCTCGCGGTCAAGCCATTGTTAATATTTTACAATTATCTTCTCAAGAACAAGTAACCGCTGTCGTGACAATTCAATCCAATAAAAAAGGAAAAGAGGAATCAAAGTATTTGTTGATGGCTACGGAAAATGGTATAATTAAAAGAACCAAAATAGAAGAATTTAGCCATGTTCGGCGGAATGGTTTGATGGCCATTAATCTAAAAAAAGGAGATAAGCTTAAATGGGCCAAACTTACTTCTGGTCAAGACGAAATTATTTTGGTTACTATTAAAGGACAGAGTATTCATTTTAAAGAAAGCGAAATCAGGCCAATCGGACGGACAGCTGCCGGTGTTAAGGGAATTGGGCTAAGAAAAGACGACAAAATGGTTGGCTTGGAGATAATTTTAGCGACTAGTCAAGAGCAAAGAGCAAAGACTAAATTATTAGTAGTTATGGAAAACGGCTTTGGCAAAAGAACTGATTTGAGATATTATAAATTACAGAAAAGAGGTGGCTTAGGTATTAAGACGGCTAAGGCAACTGATAAAACAGGAGATATTGTGGCTAGCCAAATTTTGGGAGATGAACAAGAAGATTTAATTGCTATTTCTAAAAAAGGCCAGGTGATTAGAACTAAACTCAAGAATATTCCTTCCTTGGGTCGGGCTACTCAAGGAGTAAAGATTATGAAATTAGCTAAAGGAGATAAGGTTGCTTCAATAGCCTGTATTTAACTAAAATTCTATGGAAAAGGGAACAGGCGGGTTTCTTGACCCTGAAACAATTTTAGAACAATTAGACATCCATGATAATATGCAGATGGCTGATTTTGGTTCTGGTCACGGTTATTTTTCTATTCCTTTGGCTAAAGTAGTTCCTCAAGGCAAGGTTTATGCCTTGGATGTAGTTAAAGAGGCCTTAGAAGCAGTTAAAGGCAAAGCTGAAATAGAAAAGATTTCTAATATTGAAGCCATTCATTGTAATCTTGAAGTTCTAAATGGTTCAAAGTTAACTGAAGATTCGATTGATCTAGTTGTTTTAGCCAATATTTTATTCCAATCACAGAAAAAATCAGCCATTTTGAAAGAAGCCAAGAGAGTTTTAAAAAAAGATGGACAATTAGTTTTAATTGAATGGATTGCTGATTCATCTTTGGCTCCTAAAAAAGGTTGGCTGATTTCTCAAGAAGAAGCTAAGCAATTAGCTGAAGCCGAGGGGTTAAGATTGGATAAAGAATTAGATATAGATAGTCAGCATTATGGAATGGTTTTCAAAAAAACCTAAATCCAAAACTACCTCTTTATATTCTCTGATCATCCCCATTATTTTAACCGGGAGCTTATTTGGTTTAGCGGCTATTTTGCCTGGCTGTAAGGAACCAGCTCAAAAAGCGGAATTAGAATTCTGGGGAGTTTTTGATGATTCGGATATTTATCGATCCCTGATTGAAGGCTTTAATAAAGAATTTCCTAACATTAAAATTAAATATTACAAAAAGACCTATCAGACCTACGAGAATGATTTATTAGAAGCAATGGCTAGTGGGCGAGGTCCTGATATTTTTGTCATGCATCATACTTGGCTGCCCAGATATCAAGATAAAATTTGGGCCGCTCCTTCAACCTTAATCAGCCAAAAAGAAATTCAAGATAATTTTGTTGATGTAGTGACTGATGATTTTATCAAAGATGGCTATATCTCTGCCCTTCCTTTAAGCGTTGATACTTTAGCTCTTTATTACAACAAGGATATTTTTAATACCATGGGTATTCCCCAGCCGCCAACTACTTGGGATGAGTTTTTAGATGACGTAGAAAAATTAACTATTAAAGATGAACGAGACAATATTGTTCGAGCGGCGGCTGCCTTAGGAACAGCTCGTAATATCAACCGGTCAACTGATATTTTAACTCTTTTAATGCTTCAGTCAGGGGCTCAAATAGTTAATCAGCAAAAGACTAAAGCTACTTTTAATCAAGAGGTAGGAAATTTTAATCCTGGTCAAAGGTCCTTACAGTTCTATACTGATTTTGCTGATTTGCGTAAGTCAATTTATACCTGGAATACTCGGATGGATTATTCGATTGATAGTTTTTCCCAAGGAAAGACAGCCATGATGTTAAATTATTCTTATCAACTACCGATTATTCGGGCTAAATCACCTTATTTAAATTTCGGCATTGCCCCCATGCCTCAAACTGAAGAGTCAACTAAAGACGTTAATTACGCTAATTATTGGGGATTAACGGTTTCTCGTAATTGTCAAAGTCCTAATCAGGCTTGGCAGTTTATTATTTGGCTGACCGAAAAAGAAAAAGCTCAAAGATATTTAGAATTGACCAAAAAGCCAACCGCTCGGCGCGATTTAATTCTTTGGCAAAAAGATGATTCAGATTTGGGTGTTTTTGCTCAGCAGGCCTTGACCGCCTATTCTTGGTATCAAGTGGATAACTCATCTATTGAAATCGTTTTAGCCGATATGATAGAATCAGTAATATTAGGTCAAGCGACTATCAGAGAAGCTGTTGATAGAGCAGCTAACGAGGTAACTCTTTTAATGCAGAGATAATGAAAATCTTTCAGAAAATTTTTATATTAGGTTTTTTGGTTCTAATGGGGGTAATCATTACTAATCTAGTTCAGGCTGGTTTTGTTACTGAACCAATAGTTCCCTGTACTGATGATTGTACGCTTTGTGACCTTTGGCATTTAGCCAGCAACATTATTAATTTTATTTCTTTTAATTTAGCTATTCCAGTGGCGGCTATTTTATTTATCGCGGCTGGAGTCACTTTTCTAATTTCTGGTGGCAGTGAAGAAAAAGTTGCTTTAGCTAGAAGTATTTTCACTAACACAGCTATTGGCATAGTTATTATTTTCTGTAGTTGGATGTTAATTGATACTTTGGTTAAGAGTATTGCCGACGGGACATTCAGCGGTGCCTGGAATCAATTCCCCACTTGTCCATAAGATATTATATGTCTAAAAATATCTTCAAAAATTTCTCTTTAGTGTTTATTCTGATTTTTGTTTTTTTAATAATTGTTTGGCCATTAGTTAAGGTTCAGGCCCAACCACCGTCGGGTTCAATAGAAAACCCACTTGAGGCTGAAAGTTTTACTCAACTTTTTGCCGGTATTGCTAATTGGGTAGCTGGTTTTGTAGCTACTTTGGCTGTTTTAATGGTTGTCATTGGCGGCCTTCAGTATATGATTTCTGGAGGTAATGAGGAAAAAACAAAGGCGGCTCGCAGAACTATTCAGTGGGCTTTGATCGGTCTGATTATTGTTTTGATGTCTTGGAGTTTATTGCAAACCTTATTAACAATTTTAGGCGTAGAATAATTTTTTATCTTTATAAAGAAAGGGGGTGAAATTCAGTGAAAATTACAAAGAAATCATTATTTAGTTTATTAACGCTAACAACTTTTATGTTTTTAGCTAGCGTGGCTGTTGTTTCTGCTCAAATGGCAGAACCAGAAGTGGAAGGCTTTTCCGAGCGGTCAGTTACAGAAATTATCCAAAATATTACTAACTGGATAGTTGGTATTGTTGCTTTGATTGCTGTTTTGGTTATTGTCATTGCCGGAGTTATGTGGGCGACAGCTGGCGGTAATGAAGACCAACAAGGCAAAGCCAGAAAGTTATTAATTTCTGGAATAATTGGTTTGTTCATTGCTTTAGCTGCTTTGGCTATAGTCAGGCTTGTTATAGGACGACTTTAGTAGTTTTGTAATTAAAATAATAAATAGAAAAAGCCAGACAAGCAGTTTTTTGCTTTGTCTGGCTTTTGATTTTTTAGTTCAGGAACGTTTAGAAATTATCCATGCCTGAACTATTGTTTCTTCCCCATCAGCGGCCATTAATCGAACTTTGTCACTATATTTGGTTCGGCCGCTGGAAGCGACTCGACGGCTGGTAGTCCAGTTTGGATGAATAGGTCTTTTATTGACTACTCTAAATTTCCCAAGAGAGCCAAGCTGCTGAAAGCGAACATATTCTCCTTTCTTATACCACAACTCTTGACCATTTACATCTTTGTTTACTATTGTCCCATTAGCCGGCAGTTTGAAAATACCAACCAGCTGACGTGGTGATTGTTTAATAGTTTGTTTATTATTTGCTTGAGGAATAAAGAGAAAGCCTATTATTATAAATATTATTCCTGACCAAATAATCCGTTTAGCAGAGAAAGATTCAGTTTTCGTCTCTTTAGCCATTATTGACCACCTCCTTTAATAAGACCTGCTCCGATTTTTTCCAGCCCGCTTCCTATTCTATCTAACCCTGGAATATCGTAGGTAGCACCATGTCCTTCCCGTATCACTTTCCTTCTTCTTATTTCTAAAATGCACTCCTCAAGAGTTTTTGGCGAACCAGCTTCTTCGTATGCCTTAAAGAGCTTTTGGGCTTGTTGAATTTCTGTGTCTATTTCATATACTTCAGCCCTTCGTTCTTGGATTTCTTTAGCTTGAGCTTCTGCTACTTCAGCTAATTTACCTTCCTCTTTTACCCGACCAACATTAAACCGCCAGATAATTATCCCTAAATCTACGATATCGGGGAAGCCATTGGATTGCAATTGTTTTTGGAGATCTCCAGTAGTTTGTCCTTGTTTAGGAATCTCCCCGGTCAGTTTTTTGACTAAACGAGCAACTAATTCATCAGTAGCAAAACTGACTGCTTCCCAACTTCTTTCTCTGCCCATTTGACGGACATCTTCTTCAATAAGATCTCGAAGGATACTTCTAATTCCTTCTTCGCTGCCGCTATCGATGAAAGAAATAAGTCGTTCACCATTTACGTGACTGTAATCCGGTTGCCAAGTTAAGCCAATTTTGACAGAAATTTCACCGCCTGAACGTGGTATTTCTCCTTTTGTCTCTGTTGTTTCACCTTCTTCGTCTTCTCTTCGTCGGCATCTAATATTCTCAAAGGGAAAATCCTCATTAACTTTTTCAATCTTAATTGGAATAAAGCTGTAAAAGAATGGGAAAAACGGTAGAAAGAAACGCAATCCTTCTTTTTTAATCTTTTTTATTCTTTTTCCCCAGAGAGTAACTAGTCCCACATGAGGTGGTTTGGCTAGAATTTTTTTCAGACATACTTTCAGTCCTATGCCAGTAAATATAAGTAAAAATCCTATAACTATTAAAATCTTTCCTGTCATTTTCTTATCCTCCTTTTATTTTTAATGAACTATTGTCTATATTATATATAATAAAATTCTAAATGTCAAGAGTATTGATTTTACGGGAAAAGGGGATTAAAATAAAAGAAGGCGGACGTGGCGGAATTGGCAGACGCGCTAGGTTTAGGACCTAGTGGGAATTATCCCATGTGGGTTCGAGTCCCACCGTCCGCACTGCTTTATGAATAAAATCAAAAATATTCTTCAATCAATTAGGATTGAAGAATATATTTTATTTCTCTTTTGCCTGATCTTATTTTTATTTTTTATTACTCTTTTTTTTCGCTTTAATTGGTTAGTTTCTTTTAGAAGTGGCTTTAAAGTTGTTGTTCTTGGAATAAACTATTTCTCTTTTGTCCTTATTTTTATTTACTTTTATATCTCTTTTAAATATTTATTTAATTGGCTATATCACCATAACCGGCCTAAGATAAAAAATATTTTAAAAAATGCTTTATTTTCCTTAAGACCTCTTTTCTCAATGACAATATTTTTTATTCTAATTACTTTAGTTATTGGTTCAATGGCAATTCAGCTTAGGGGAAACTTGATTGATGGCTGGTTAATGGGAATAGATAAATCATTGCTTGGTTTTTATCCTTTTCTTTGGTTTCAACAATCAACTAATTTTTTAAAAAACTTGGCTCCTTTATTTTTGTATTCTTTTCTTTGGCTGGGTTTAATTATGGGAATTAGTTGGATTATTTTTTATTTGGCTGGCCAAAGAAAATTTTTTAGCCAATATATTATGGCTATGTCTTTGGTAGTGATGATTGCTTTGCCTCTCTGGTATTTTTTTCCCGCCAACAGTCCCCAAAACACTTATTTAAATAATGTTTATAACAAACAAATAGATTCGTCTATAAAAGAATTAACAGACAATTATCAACCTAATAAATATCTTTTAAGTTTTCATAAGGAAATTGGCGTTGAACAGGGCGAGATTGCTCCGGTGACTACTATGCCTAGCATGCATGTGGCTTGGACAATAGTTATTATTTATTATCTTTTTAAATTTAAAAGAAAAACAATTTATTTTACTTTACCTTGGGCATTTTTTTCTATTTTGGGAACAGTCTATTTAGCCCAACATTATTTTATTGATATTTTAGTTGCTTTATTAGTTGCTTTATTGGCTATTTGTTTAGCTAATTGTTTGGTCAAAATAGAAAAAAGATATTATCAAGAAGGGAAATTGGACAATCAAGAGAAATTTTTTAAAGAAGAAGTAAAAAAAGACCTATCCAGGATATACCAAATAATTAAAGAATTATTCCGCTATTTCTATCGGGTACAAATCTGGTGAGTCGTAATTAGAATAAAAAGTTTGTTCAGAGATCAGTTCTTTGTTTTGATAGACTTCTTGAGTTAAGACAGTTTTCATGGAGCCGTCTTCTTTTTTTTCTAAAAGATAAGGTCCCTTGATTTTAACTTGCCGGCCATTGTCAGTGCCGTAGAAATTGAAAGTCAATTGACTGCCTTGAACAAGGCCTTCAATTAAAAGATGGGCTGGCGTGTTATTGATAAAACAAAGGTCAGGACTGGGTTCATAGACCGTCGCATCAAATCCTTGAGGGTGATAATATTCTACAGGAAAAGCATGGGGGGTTCGTTGAGTAATTTCTAAACCACTATTAATAGCCGCCCGGAAAAGAGTGGTTGAAACTTGGCAAAGCCCGCCGCCGTATTCAGGAACAGTTTTGTCTTTTTTAATAACTAATTCTGGCAGAAAACCCTCTTCAGGACCGCTGCCGCCTAAAAGGTTGTTAAAGGAAAATTCTTGGCCAGGATTTAAAATTAAACCATTAAATTTAGCTAGGCCTGTTTTAATATTATGGATGCGGTTTTTGGGCGAACCAGAAAAATTAGAAATCCCTTGGCCGATTAGAGTATTAATGCCTAATTTATTAGTTTGTTTTAAAGTAATTTTGGCCAGTAGTTTTTGGGCCACTATAGTTGTTTTTTTAACTGGTGGTTCAACCAAGATGTTTTGAATCAATTGATCAACTGTTTTATCTATTTCTATGCCAAAACCCTCTTCGTCCGACCTAAAGACAATTGCCTGATTACCCTCTGTTTCCAAACGAGCCTCAATCGGGTATTGACTAATAGTTGAAGTTATTTTTTCTAAATATTTTTTGACTTGTTCTCTGTCTAAAAAAAGACCAAGGACTTGATTATCTATTTTATTTTCTGTAATTGGTTTAAATTCAAACCAGTTAATTAGATGTTTTTTATCAATGGTCCAGATGTTTGTTTCCAGGATTATTTGATAAGGTTGACCAGCTAAGATTTTTTGGGCTTTTTGACGGGCTGAATCAACTTCATTATTTTTTACTTCAGGATAATCAAAAACCAAATCTAAATTAATCGGCTGTCTGGAAAAAGATTTAATTCGTTCTGATAAATCAGATAGTAATCGTTCTCTGTCTATGGTTATTCCTTCGCTTGAATGTTGCAGTAGGAAATCATCGGCAGATTCATCAAAAATCAAAGAGGCGTTTTGGACTGGCCTTTCAACATCTTGAAAGAGCTGACTTGTTTTTTCTTGAAATTTCTCTTGGTCTATTTGATAAACCGGTTCAATAACGATCCGACCGATTAAAGCGGATAATTGATCTCTGGTATTAATAAAAAAGTTTGGTCCTTTGCCAATTTGATAAGCTTTTTGAATAGTTGTTTGATAGTCTAATTCAAATCCTAAATCAGTTAGATTACTTAACCATTCTTTATCTTGATAGATAAAACTTATCACGTTGTTAACCAGTTTGGCGCACTCTTGACGGTCAACTACCTTGACTCCTAAGGCGATTTTTTGATTGTTGATTATTTGGAGAAACAGAACTAAATAAATTAAGCTAACAACAATAAATAAAATACCCAATTGACAAGGGTATTTTATTTTCCATTTTATATTTTTCACTAAGCTAATTATTCGGCTTTTATGGTTATTTTCTTGGTTTTTACTTTTTCCACTTTAGGCAGCCGAATAGTTAAAATACCGTTTTTCATTGAAGCATCTGTTTTATCTACTTCCACATCGACTGGCAGAATAACCGAGCGGGAAAAAGGTCCCCAATAGCATTCTTGATAATAATAATCTTCTTCTTTGACTTCTTCATCCTTTTGCCGCCTGCCTTTTATAGTAATCATATCGTTAGTTATGCTAATATCAATGTCTTCTGGTTTAACTCCAGCGATAGTAGATTTAATGACTATTTCATTAGGCGTTTGGTAGACGTCAATGGTTAATTGGCCTTCTGATTCAGCTAACCAGTCCTCTGGTTCTTTTGATTCTTTTTTAACAGGAGAAGCCTTTTCTTTTTTTTCAGCCGGAACATCTTCTTGAATTGATTTGCCCTTTTTGGTTTTTACTGGCTTTTTTTCTTCAAAAGATTCTTTTTCTGACCAGTTCGCTCCAGTTAATTTTTCAAAAAAAGATGGTTTTTTAGTCATAAGTTTAATAATTGTTATTTAATTCGACAAATTGCTCGTTGTTTTTTTAATTTATTAAAATAATAAGAAACAAGAAAAGCTACGGCAATTAAGAGAAAAACAATCATTAAGAGAAAAGTTATTTTTTGATAAGAAGTTACTTGATCAAAAAGAGTGATGGTAAGGTAATTATAACAACTATGGAAAATAATAGCAATAGCCAGGCCAGTCAAAATTAATTTTTTTCTTTGTTTAATATGAAGCAGTCCCAAAGCCAGCCAATAGCCGACAATTCCAGAAGCTAAAGCGTGAACTAAGGTTGCTCCGAGAAAACGAAGGCCAATAGTAGTCAGAGCTTCCGGGAAAGAGGGAAAGGGAATTTTAAAAAGAATGAGTAGGTTTTCTATAGAAGCAAAGCCCAGACCAGCTATAATACAGTATAACATAGCGTCAACTGGTTCGTCAAATTCTGAGTTTTTAAGGACCCTAAATTTGACTACAGAATATTTTAAATATTCTTCAACTAAAGCAGGAATTAAAGTAGCCGCTAAAATAATTCTAAAAAAGCTATCTTGAGATGCTTGGGAAAGAAGTGATGAAAAATTAAAGTTAGGATTAAAAAGCCAAATTAGTAACAATTCCAATACAATAGCTAAGGGGGCTAAAAGCATTCCCCAAATAAAGATTCTTAAAACCATAGAGTTGGGTTCAGGATGTTTGTCTTTTCTTAAATAAAAAGTCAACCAGACAAAACTAGGCAAGAGACCGAGAAGAATGTAGAAAGGGTAATGCATATTTTACTTGGGCCATTCCTCAACCATTAAAAACTCTTTTTCCTTAAAGGGCAAGTTTTGATAAATTGATTCAGTGACAAAAGGTAGAAAAGGATGGAGCAGTTTTAAAGAATTTAGGAGAACATAAGCTAAGACCTGCTTGCTTTGGTGAGTATCTTGTTTTTTAGATGTTTCAATATATTTATCACAGAAATCATGCCAGAAAAAATCATAGAGTAAATGAGCCGCTTGACCAAAACGAAACTTTTCTAAATCAGTAGTTACTTTTTGGCTAGTCGTTTTTAATTGCTTAAGAATAGCTTTATCAACTTTAGTAAGTTTTTTTGGTAATTTAGTCATTGGGAATTTAGAAATTCCGATTTGCCTTAAGACAAATCGGCTGGCATTCCAAATTTTATTAGCGAATTTTTTACCCATAAGGATGTTTTCTTCAGAAAAGTGAATATCTTGGTTACTTAAGGCCTGATAAATTAAGCCAAAACGAGTAGCATCAGCCCCGTATTGATTAACTAAATCTAAGGGGTCGCGACCAGTCCCTAGGGATTTACTCATTCGTTTGCCTTCTTTGGTTAAGATAGTCGCATGAATAACTACATCTTTAAAAGGTATTTTTTTAACTAGCTCTGAGCCAGAAAAAATCATTCGGGCCACCCAGAGATTAATAATGTCGCGGGCTGTCACCAGAGTATCAGTCGGGTAAAACCTTTGGAAATCTTTTGTTTTTTTAGGCCAGCCCAAAGTAGCCAAAGGCCATAAAGCCGAGGAAAACCAAGTGTCTAAAACATCAGTTTCGTCTTTCAAGGGAATTTGATGACCCCACCAAATCTGTCGAGAGATACACCAATCCTTAATATTTTTTAGCCAGTCAAAATATACTTTTTCCCAGCGCTTAGGATGAAATTTAATTTGATCGTTTTTAACTGCCTTAATAGCTTGAGCGGCTAATTTGTCCATCTTAAGGAACCATTGCTGACTAAGAAGCGGTTCAATCATACTATGACAGCGATAGCAACGAGGAACCTGATGAGAATAATCTTCAATTTTTTCTAAGAGATTTTGGCTTTTTAATTCTTCCACGACCTTTTGTCGAGCATCTGAAACAGTTAAACTGGCAAATTTTTGTCCAGCTTGTTTAGTCATCCGACCTTTATCGCTAATAACTTGGATAGAAGGCAGATTATGTCTTTGACCAATTTCGGCATCAACTGGTGAATGAGCTGGCGTAACTTTAACTGCTCCGGTGCCAAATTTTGGCTCAACTATTTTATCAGCCACAATGGGAATTTGGCGATTAACCAAAGGTAGAATTACTTCTTGACCAATTAAGTTTTTATATCTTTTATCTTGAGGATGAACAGCGACCGCTGTGTCGCCCAACATAGTTTCTGGCCTGGTGGTGGCGACAATAATATATTTTTTTTCTTCAGCCAACGGATACTTTATGTACCAAAGGTGAGTTTTCTCTTCCTGGTACTCTAATTCCAAGTCGGATAAACTGGTCTGACAGCGAGGACACCAATTAATCATTCTTTTCCCTTGATAAATCCAACCCTTTTTGTGGTAATACAAGAAAGCTGTCTTAACTGCTTCTTGATAGTCCTTATCCATAGTGAAAGAAGTCCGGCTCCAATCACAGGAACAGCCCAGTTTTTTCAATTGCTCTAAAATTAAATAACCATATTTTTTTTGCCAGTCCCAGACCCTTTTTAGAAATTTTTCTCGACCTAAATCATAACGAGTCAGCCCCTCTTTTTTTAGTTCTTTTTCAACAACATTTTGGGTGGCAATACCAGCGTGGTCAGTACCAGGCAGCCATAAGGCCTGATAGCCCTGCATTCTTTTCCAGCGGATTAGAATATCCTGAATAAAAGCATTAAGAGCGTGTCCCATATGAAGTTCGCCAGTAACATTGGGCGGCGGGATGACAATACTGTATTTCTTAGCAGTTTTCTTAACTGGCAATTTATCCGGATTAAAATAACCCGATTTTTCCCAGACACGGTAAATTTTTTCTTCATTTTCTTTAGGATTATATGATTTAGGTAATTCTTCCATTAATTTAATTAAGAAGTTTATTTATATATAAATGAACGCATTCTTCTAAAACTTCTTCTATTTTTCTTACTTTAAAGCCGGTTTTTTCTAATTTTTTAGTAGATAAAATTAAGTTGGTTCTAGTTAATCCTAATTTTTTCTGGTCTATAATTTTATAATCAAAATCAGGAACATATTTTTTATAGACGCTTAGAAGCACTGGATATCTTAATCCGTTTTTGTTAACAATGTTATATGTTCCTTTGGCGTTGATTTTTATTAGATATTTTAATGCTTTTATAAAATCAGGAATATAGGTAATGGAATTAGGAATATCAATAACTGCTTTGTATTTGATAAGTTTATTGAGAAGATTTTTGGGATGGGGCTGATTATCTAAGGGAATTCTGATTTTGGCAATTAAAACATTAGATTTAGTAGGGAAATTTTCTAAAGCTTTTTCAGAATAGATTTTAGTCCGGCTATAGAATAAATCAAAAAAATCAGCTGCTTTTCCTTCTTTTATGGGTCTGTCTTGAGAATAATTAAAATGATAAATACAACCGCTACTGATATGAATTAGTTTAATTTTGTTTCTAAAGGCAGTTTCAGCTAATATGATTGGCACAAAACTATTGGCAAAAATGGTTTTGTCTTTATCTAATTCACAATCATCCACATTACTTTTTCCAGTAGAGCCAATACAATTTATTATAATTTTGGGCTTATGCTTTTTTATTTCTTGGTCTGCATCCTTTAGGGAGAGTATTTTTTTATTAGAGATGTTACAATGAAAAGCATTTTGTAGCCGTTGGCCAATAAATCCTTTGCCAAAAATAAGAATTTTGCTTATCATATTATTATATTTATAACAAAAATTATTGCTTTAGGCAACTAATCTTAAGTTGGCCTCAGCTTCAATTTTAGACCAACTTTGTTTTGAAATTGGCTTTTTTTGATAAAAAGCCGCAGCGGCAATCATAGCTGCGTTGTCAGTACAAAGTTTTGGCTCAGGAATATAGAATTTAGAATTAGGCAATTCTTTTTTAATTACTTGAGTCATTTGCTGACGCAGTTCCTGATTAGCGGCCACTCCGCCAGAAAGCATCACGGTTTTCACTTTATATTCTTTAGCTGCTTTAATAGTTTTACTAATTAAAACATCAATGACTGCCTGCTGAAATGAAGCGGACATATCATTAACATTGGGTTTTCCTTTTTTAACTTTATAAAGCACGGCTGTTTTTAAACCAGAAAAAGAAAAATCAAAATCTTTAGAATTAATCATTGGCCGAGGTAAATCAAAAGATTGTGGATCGCCTTTTTGAGCTTTTTGAGAAATAATTGGTCCGCCCGGATAACCGAGATTCAATAATTTAGCCACTTTATCAAAGGCCTCACCAGCTGCATCATCTCGCGTTTCTCCCAATAATTTATATTTCCCATGACCTTTCATCAAAATTAATTGCGTATGTCCGCCAGAAACAACTAAACAGATAGCTGGAAAATCTATCTTGGGATTAATCAACCAGTTAGCATAGATATGTCCCTCAAGATGGTTAATCTCCACAATCGGTTTTTGCCAAGCATAAGCCAAGGCCTCGGCAAAATTAATTCCCACTAAAAGAGAAGGAATTAAACCTGGTTTAATAGTCACGGCGATTAAATCAATTTTCGGATTGCCGGCCAGCTTTAATGCTTTTTCTAAACAAGGTTTAATATTTTCTAAATGGGCTCGGGCGGCTAAATTAGGCACTATTCCGCCATAAGGCGCATGAATTTTTATTTGCGAGGAAACAACATTGGATAAAATTTTAAGACCTTTTGAGTTTTTCTCAATTAAGGCAATGCCTGTATCATCGCAAGATGTCTCAATACTTAAGATAATCATACTTTACAAATCATAACTTAAGCTGTACCATAAGACAAGCTGGCCCCGTCGTCTAGTGGTTAGGACGTCAGATTTTCAATCTGATAACAGGAGTTCGATTCTCCTCGGGGCTACCAAGTTATGCTTCCCAAGGAAAAATATTATTTAAAGCTGGGTAAGGCGACTGATTTAAAAAGCCCGAAAGAGAGATGGCTCTATCGGGCTTTTGAGATTTTACCCGGTGCTTTGGCTTGGTTAACGCTTTTAAGTATTATTTTTCTATCTTGGCTCAAGCCAATTTGGATAGCCCTTTTTATTATTGGTTTTGATGTCTATTGGCTGCTTAAGACCATTTATTTTTCCTTTCATTTAAGAGCTGGTTACAATCAAATGAAAAAACAAATGGCTATTGACTGGCTGGAAAAACTAAAATCGCTGACTAATCAAGATTGGCAGAAAATTCATCATTTGATTATCTTACCTATGTATCAAGAATCTTTGACTGTGATTAAATCAACTTTACAGGCAATTGTTAATTCTACTTATCCCAAGAATAAAATGATTGTTGTTTTGGCTACTGAAGAACGAGCTGGCCAAGCAGCTCAAAAAACAGCTCAAACTATTAAAAAAGAATTCGGTCAATATTTTTACAAGTTCCTGATTACGGTTCATCCTCAGGACATTGTTGGAGAACTGGCTGGCAAGGGCGCTAATTCTACTTGGGCAGCCAGACAGGTCAAAAAAGAAATTATTGATCCTCTCAAAATTCCCTATCAAGATATTATTGTTTCCTGTTTTGATATTGATACCCAAGTTTATCCTCAATATTTTTCCTGTTTAGCTTATTATTATTTAACTACTGAAGAACCAACCAAGACCAGCTATCAACCGATTCCTATTTATAATAATAATATTTGGCAGGCCCCTTGTCTTTCCCGAGTAGTAGCTAGTTCGGGAACTTTTTGGCAAATGATGCAGCAACAGAGGCCCGAACGGCTTTCCACTTTTTCATCTCAATCAATTAGTTTCCAGGCATTATTTGAAGTGGATTTTTGGCCAACTAATATGGTTTCCGAGGACTCCCGTATTTTCTGGCAGAATTTACTTTTTTACAATGGTCATTACCGGACCATCCCTCTTCATTACCCGGTTTCTATGGATGCTAATTTAGCCCCGACTTTTTTTAAGACAGCTCTTAATATTTACAAACAGCAGAGACGCTGGGGCTGGGGAGTAGAAAATATCCCCTTTTTATTTTTTGGTTTTTGGAAGAATAGAAAGATTCCTTGGTCAAAGAAATTTCATTGGATTTGGATTCAGTTAGAGGGTTTTTGGTCCTGGGCAACTAATGCCCTGCTTATTTTTCTTCTTGGCTGGTTGCCTTTATTTTTAGGCGGTCAGAAGTTTAATGTCACTCTTTTATCCTATAATCTACCCCGTGTCACCCGGACTTTAATGACTTTAGCCATGATCGGTTTAGTTGGTTCAGCTATTTATAGTACTTTACTTTTGCCGCGATGGCCTAAAGAATATAGTTTGATTAGAGTGCCTTTGAAATATTTAGGAGTAATTATTCAGTGGATTTTACTGCCTTTTACTATTCTTATTTTCGGCTGTTTGCCTGGTTTAGACAGTCAGACCAGATTAATGCTGGGTAAGTATATGGGTTTTTGGGTTACTCCTAAAAAGGGTATGCATTTTAAGGACGCGCCTTAAATGTAGAACCTTTTTAAAGAAAAAAGCCGAGAATAGAAAGATTATTAGATCTATTCCCGGCTAATGGCAGGACACAGCAAGTTTTATTGCTGTTATCTCCTTGCCTAATGAGCGAGCTCTTAAGAAACGGCGCCCACTCGACCATTAGACAAAAAAGTTTTACAAAGAACGCAATTCTTGGCCCAAGGAATTGCTGCCAAGCGTCCTAAAGGGATTTGTTCTCCGCAGTTTAGACAAACTCCATAAGTGCCTTGGTTTACTCTTTCTATGGCTTCGTTGAGATTCCAGATACATTTTCTAAGATTTTCCAATCTGTTGCCATTGACACTTAGAGTTATAGACTCAGCTATATGACTTTTGGTACTTTCGCGATTATTCGTGCTAATTTCTTCCCTGAACGATTTTTGTGTTCTAAGAAGTTTTCCCTCAAATTCTTCTCTTTGCTGTCTTAACATCTTTCTTATTCTTTCTTTTGTCTGTTCATTCATTTTCTGCATTTACGCCTCCTATTTTAAATTGTTAATCTTCTAATATAAGTTTAGCTCAATAAATCGCTTTTGTCAAGGTTATTCCAAGTGGATATTTTTTTGGAATTGTTTAAGTTTTTCTTTCAAAGTTGAATTAATAAGATTATTTTCTAAAGTTTTTTGAGCTGCTTGGCGGCTTTTTTGAATTAGAGTTAGATTATTTAAAGAAGCCATGGTTAAATCAGGCAGTCCCCATTGACGAATGCCGCTAAAATTACCTGGCCCGCGAATCTTAAGGTCTTTTTCAGCTAATTTAAAACCATCGTCAGTTGTTAAAACCGCTTTTAATCTTTGATGGGTTTTTTTAGCTGGGGAGTCGGTAAAAAGGAAGCAATAGGACTGTTCTTTGCCTCGGCCAATCCGGCCGCGAAATTGATGAAGCTGGGCTAAGCCAAATCGGTCGGCTCCTTCAATCATCATGACGGTAGCTGTCGGCACATCAATACCTACTTCGACCACCGAAGTAGAAACTAAAATATCTATTTTTCCTTCTTTAAATTTTTTCATAATTTCTTCTTTTTCTTTTGGCTTGAGCTTACCATGAAGCATAGCAATTTTTAATTGAGGAAAAACTTTTTCAGATAATTTTTCGTATTCCTGGTTAACTGATTTGACAGATAACTTATCCGATTCATCAATCAGCGGGCAAATAACAAAAACCTGCTTTTTTTGTTTGACTTGTTTTTTAATGAAATCATAGGTCTTTTGCCGGCCAATCGGGGCAACAATTTTAGTGATAATTTTTTGCCGGCCTTTGGGCATTTCTTTAAGTAAGGAAATATCAAGATCGCCGTAAATGGTTAAAGCCAAGGTGCGGGGAATGGGCGTGGCCGTCATAGAGAGTAAATGGGGGATAGTTTTTTCCTGAAGAGCCGCTCGCTGGGCCACTCCAAAACGATGCTGTTCATCAACAATAGCCAAGGCCAGATTGTCAAATTTAACATTTTTTTGAATTAAAGCATGTGTGCCAATAATTATATCTATTTTTTTATCAATCTTTAGTTTATTACTGCTGGTCAATAAGCCAACTTTTATTTTTTCTTTTTCTAAAAAATTTTTAAATGTTTCAAAATGCTGTTTGGCTAAGACCTCGGTTGGGACCATCAAAGCGACTTGATAACCAGCCTTAGCTACTGCCAGACCAGCCATCATGGCGACAACTGTTTTACCTGAACCAACATCACCATCAAGCAAACGGTTCATCGGTCTATCTTTAACTAAATCCTGAAAAATCTGCCAAGCGGCTTTTCGTTGGTCGTCGGTTAATTTAAAAGGCAGGCCTTTGACAAAGGATTTGATTAGTTCTGTCTCAAAGGGGATAATTGGCGCTTTTTCTTGGTTTAATTTTTGTTTTTGTTTGAGAGTAGTTAAATGAATTAAAAAAAGTTCGTCAAACCCCAAACGATAACGAGCTGCTTCAGCTGAGCGAGAATTATCAGGAAAATGAATCTGTTTAATTGCTTCAGCTAAGCCCATTAATTTAAATTTCTTTTTGATGACTTCTGGCAGAAAATCGGTTATTTGAGCAACTAAAGGTAAAAGAGGTTTAATTAAGTAGCGAAGATAACGGGAGCTTAAGCCAGCTGTTTCGTGATAGATTGGCACTAAGCGGCCGGTGTGAGTAGTTTCCTCTTTGTAGTCGACAATCTCATAGGCCGGATTAGAAAAACAAAGAGTTTTCTTAACAAAACTTAGTTTGCCTGAAATATCGACAGCTTTGCCTATTTTTAAAGTATTAGTTAAATAGGGTTGATTAAACCAAACTGCCTTGATAGTACCGCTATCATCTTTAATTAACCCTTCGGTTAAAACCATCCTTCTATGAAAAAGCCGAGTGTTTTTAATTTCTACAATTTTTCCCTGGACAGTCGCTTTTTGGCCTTCTTTTAATTGACTGATAGGAATAATTTGACTGAAATCATCATGACGGTGAGGGAAATGAAAAAAAAGATCCCTAATGATTTTTATTTTCAACTGGGCAAGTCGTTTCAAATAAAAGGGACCTACTTTTTTGAGTTGCTCGATTTTAGTTGATAGAGTTAGCATTAGCGTCCTCGGCAGGATTTGAACCTACGACCTGTTGCTCCGCAAGCAACCGCTCTATCCACTGAGCTACGAGGACATTAAAATTTTAACTGGCGGGCTAAATTATCAATTAAAGATTCTTTATGTTTTCTTTCAGGTAAATATTTAATTAAGAATTTTCTTACTTCAGCTGGATTTTGCTCAGCTAAGGAAATTTTAATATAGGGCATAATTGTTTTTTTACTGCGCAAGCTCAACTCTTTTACTTCTGGCGGCTCGTAGAAAATCCAGAATGATTTTAGATTATCAAAGCTATAAAGTGTTTTGTCAATCTTAATGCCTTTAGAAGTAATAGCCAAACGGATCTTTCTAGGTTTTTTTAAAGCAAAAGTAACTAATGAAAAAAAACTTAAACCAATTAACAAAGCAAAGAGAAGATTTTTAATTAAAAGAGCCCAGAGAAATAATCCAGCCGTGATTAAACCAACTATTATAAACCAAGATTTGTTTTTACTGTATTGGACAAACTCTGGAGCCGACCATTCAAGATAGTTTTTAGCCATGCGGTGGGTACAGGACTCGAACCTGTAAGGGCTTTCGCCCGCTGGTTTTCAAGACCAGTGCCTTGCCATTCGGCGCAACCCACCAGGGCGGACATTGTCCGCCGAAGCCCGCTATGGCGGGCGAAGGCGGAGGAGGTGGGACTCGAACCCACATGTCCATAAGGACGCAGGTTTAGCAAACCTGTGCAATAACCATTATGCGACTCCTCCTTGTTTCCTACTTTACCATTTTATTATCCAATAGTCAATTTATCCTCTTGCCACGACCAAGCCCCAGATTTGTTTTGGCTTGAGTGGTTTTAAAACTTTGGCGCATTCTTCCAAAGTAGCCCCAGTTGTGCAAACATCATCAATCAAGAGGATGGTTTTATTTTTAATGCACGGCTTCTTGTTTAGCTTAAAAGCATTTTTTATATTAGTTCGTCTGGCTTGAGCATCAGTAATTTTTGCCTGCGGTAAATTATGTTTTGTCCGAATTAAAATATCATTAGCCATCGGAATATTTAAATTTTGACTTATTTCTAAAGCTAAGAGCTCAGCCTGATTAAAACCTCGCCAACGCAGTCGCTTTTTATGTAAAGGGACTGGAATCAGCAGGGTATTTTCGAAAAAGCGTTCTCTAATTACTTTAACCATCAATTTTGCCAAAGGCTCAGCCAGGTCCTTAATAAAATCATACTTATATCGATGAATTGCTTGTTTAATTAAAGGATATTTGTAATGACTGGCTATGATTAATCGTTTAAAAGGCGGTTTTCTATTTAAAGGTATTTTTTTAAAGCAAGAGAGACAAATAAATTGCCCTTCTTGACCACAACCAAGACAATTAATAGGAAAAAATAAATCTAAAATAGTTTTCCACATAAAGAATGTTTTCTTTGTTTTCTAATTTATGGTATAATTTTTAAGAAACAAAGACAAGAATGTTTTTATTTAAAGAAAAGCCAAAAAGCTATTTGGGTGTTGATATTGGCGCTTCAGCGGTTAAATTAGTTGAATTGGAAAAAGAAGAAGGCAGGTATAAACTTAAAAATTACGGCATTTTTTCTTTAAAAGAATATCTCAAACAAGAGAAGCTGACCAGTCAAGAAATAGCTGAAATAATAAAAAAGACTATTAAAGAAGCTAAAATTACTTCTCGTCAGGCCTATCTTTCTTTACCTGTTTATTTAAGTTTTTCTACGCTGATTGATTTTCCAGCTATGTCGGAAAAAGAGATTAAAGCAGCCATTCCTTTTGAAGCTAAAAAATATGTGCCGGTGCCAATTTCCGAGGTAGTTTTAGATTGGAGTATTGTTGAATCGCCGCCCCAACAAAAAGAGCTTCAGGTGTTGCTTATCGCTGTTCCTAAAGAAATTATTAATGATTATCAAAAAGCGATTCAGTTGGCTGGCTTAAACCTCTCAGCTTTAGAAGAAGAAGCTTTCAGCTTAAGCCGGGCCTTAATTGGCAATGATAAGAGCAGTATTATCCTAATTGATGTGGGAGCTCGTTCTATTAGTATTAGCATTGTTGATAACGGTTATATTCGAGTGATTAGTAATTTAGAAATGGGTGGAATGAAACTAAATAAAACTATTTCTCAACAAATGAGTTTTAGTTTAGAACAAGCAGAAAAATTGAAAAAAAACTTTTCAAATAACCAATTGACCAACGAGCAAAATTCTCAACTAAAAGGAATAATCCATTCGGTTTTAGATATGGTTATTTTTGAGATAAAGAAGATTATTGATTCCTATCAAAATAAATATAAGCGGAAGCTTGAAAAATGTATTTTAGTTGGTGACGGTATTCAGGTGCCTGGTTTTGTTGAATATTTTGTTAACAAACTGGGCTTAGAAGTTTCTTTGGGCGACCCTTTTAGCCGGGTAATTTACCCTCCTTTGCTTAAGCCAGTTATAAAAGAATTAGGTCCTTCTTTAACGGTAGCCGTTGGTTTAGCCATGAGAGGAGAATAAAAATATTATGGACATTAAATTAATGCCTGAAAAATACAAGAGGAAGGAGAAGCAGTTAACTGGTTTGTCAGCGACTCTTTTAAGTAGATTGATTACCCGAGCTAATCTTTGGTTGATGCTATCTCTTATATTTTTGGGTCTGGTTGCTTTAACTTACTTTGGACTCTGGGGTTATAAAAACAGCTTAGCTAAAGAGAAAGAAGACTTAGAAAGTAGATTCGAAGAGTTGGCTGGTCAGAGGAATTTAGAATTAGAAGCTAATTTTATGGAATTAAAAGAAAATATAGAGAATTTCAAGAAATTTTTAGGAAATCGACTTTATCCTTCTAATCTTTTTGAAATGCTTGAAGAATTAACTCTTCCTCAAGTCCAGTTTATTGATTTAAATGCTAATTTGTCTCAAGCTGTGATTGAGTTAAAAGCAGAAACAGTTGATTATCAGATACTAGCTAAACAGGTAGTTGCCTTTGAAGAAGATGAACGAATAAAGAAAGTAGAATTTTCAGAAGTTGAGTTAGAGCCCTCTGGCCGGGTCAATTCTGATTTAAAAATAGAATTGAATCCTGATTTTTTGCTCTCAAAGTAAGCATGAACAAAAAAAATATTATTAGTTTAATTAGTTTAGTTGGCGGCCTGGCCTTAATATTTTTTTTAATTAGTCCTCTTTGGTCATCAATTAAAATTTTAAAAGCAGAATTAATTGAGCAGGAAAATAAGATAAGTAAAGTTGAAGAACTTTTGACTAGAGTTCAACAAATTGAGCAAGATTATCAAGTATTAGAAAATGATGCTCTAAAGATTTTTTCAGCTTTACCTGAAGAAGAAAATCTTCCTCGTTTATTAGTCCAATTTAATGCCTTGGCTTCAAATAATGGTTTGTTGTTAGAGTCAATAAAATTTGGCCAAATGGATCAAGAAACTAATCAGTTAAAGATTTTTTCAAATTTTCCGAGTTTATCCGTAGATGTGGCTTTGACCGGTTCTTATAATGCTTTTAAGGGATATTTAGCTGCCTTGGAAAATAATATTCGTTCTATGGATGCTCGTTCAATTAAATTTGGCATTACCAAGACAGGCAAAGAGATAGACATTTTAGCCAGTCTGGGTATTTTTGAATTTGATTTAGGAGTAAGCGTTTATTACCAATAAATTATGGCTTTCAAACTTTTTTCTAAAGATTCTACAGCTTTTCCCCAAGAAAAAAGGCAACGATTCTTAATGATTGTTTTAGTTGTTATGGTTTTAGCTATTTTAATTACTTTATATTTTTATTTTTTACGTCCTTCTCAGCCGCCTGTGAATGAATCAGAAGTTATTGGCCAAGGAATATTGACAGAAGATATTATTAAAAAAATCAATTTTGATATTAATTTTTTGGAAAGTCCTTATTTTCTAACCTTAAAAATATATGGAGAATGGCCTTTGCAAATAAAAGAAAAAGGCCGAACTAATCCATTTTTACCATATTAGGGTTTTGTCATGGAGGCTAAAAAAAAAGACAATCAAAAAAAAGAAATAGAAGAAGCTAAAGCTAAAGCCGAAGCATTGAAAGTTCCTTTCATAGATTTAACCAGTCAGGAAATTCCAGTGGAAGTTTTGAAAGAGATTCCTGAAGAGGCAGCTGCTTTTTATAAATTTATTCCCTTAGCTAGAAAGAAAAATGTTCTTGAAGTGGCTATGCTTAATCCCGATGACCTTAAAGCCAAGGAGGCCTTAAGGTTTATTACCCACCGAAGCGGTTTAGAGGTAAAAATTTTTCTTATCACTTTAACTGATTTAAAAAATGTCTTAAATCAATACCGGACTTTGCGAGGTGAAGTCCAGAAGGCGCTTAGTGAATTAGAAAAGGAATTAAAAGCAGAAGAAAAAGTCAAGCCAGTCAAAGGAAAAGTAGAAGAAATAAGCAAGCAGATTGTTGCTGAAGCTCCGATAACCAAGATAGTGGCTGTTGTTTTAAGACACGCTACCGAAGGACTGGCCTCTGATGTTCATATTGAGCCAATTGAAGATAAAGTAAAAGTTCGTTTCCGAGTTGACGGTGTTCTTTATACCAGTCTTTTTCTGCCTAAGGAAATTCATCCGGCAGTTGTTTCCCGGATTAAAATACTTTCTAATCTCAAAATTGACGAGACGAGAGTTCCTCAAGATGGCCGATTTCATATAGTTATTGGCGGTAAGAAGATTGATTTTCGAGTTTCCACCTTTCCGACCATAGGCGGCGAGAAAGTTGTTTTAAGGGTTTTAGACCCGACAATTGGTTTAAGGACTTTTACTGAATTAGGTCTTCAAGGTTATAATCTTGAACTTTTAGATAAAGCAGCTAAAGAACCATTTGGCATGATTCTGATTACTGGCCCGACTGGCTCTGGCAAAACAACTACTCTTTATGCTATTCTAAATAAGTTGAACCAAGAGGCGGTTAATATTGTCAGTTTGGAAGATCCGGTTGAATATTATATTGAAGGAATTAACCAATCACAAATTAGGCCGGAAATAGAATATACTTTTGCTTCTGGCTTGCGGCATATTCTTAGACAAGACCCTGATATCATTATGGCTGGTGAGATTAGAGATAGAGAAACAGCTGGCTTGGCTATTCATGCCGCTTTGACTGGCCATATTTTTCTTTCTACTTTACATACCAATAATGCCCTTGGCGTTGTCCCTCGTTTAGTGGACATGGGCATTGAATCATTTTTATTACCGTCTTCTTTAAATTTAGCTATTGCCCAACGTTTGGTTAGACGTCTTTGTGATCATTGCAAAAAAGAAGTAAATGCTTCTCCTCGGGTAACTAAAATAATTGAAGAAGAATTGGCTAAGCTAAGTCCAGCTCAAAGAGAGGCCATTGCTTTTAAAAAACCATTTAAAGTTTACCAGGCCAAGGGATGTAAATTCTGCGCCAATAAAGGGACCAAAGGTCGAATTGCTCTTTTTGAAATATTAACGATGACTCCACAATTGGAAGCGCTTATTATCGAAACTTTAAGCGAAACAAAGATAAAAGAAGAAGCTCAAAGGCAGGGGATGATTACTATGAAGCAGGATGGCGTTACTAAGGCCTTGCAGGGTCTTATCTCCTTTGAAGAGATGCTCAAAACAGTTGAGGAGTAATTAAATAATGAATTTAGAAAATAAAAATGGTTTTACTTTAATTGAACTTTTAGTGGTTATTACTATTATCGGAATTTTGTCAACTCTTATTTTAGTTAATATTCCTAATATAAGGGCTAAAACCAGAGATACTCGTCGGGTATCTGATATTAAATCCCTTCAGGAGGGACTAGCTATGTATTATAGCAATAATCAGCTTTATCCATTTTCCTATCTTGAGCCTGGTCAAGAAATTGACGGCGCTGATCCTGTGTCAACAGCTTTAATTGCCGATGGGGTAATGCGTGGTGTCTCGGGGGACCCTCTTGATGATGTTCCTTATGGCTATTTCTATATTTCTATTGACGGGAGAGATTATCAAGTAAAATATCACTTAGAAACAGATTCGATTCAAGGTCATAACCAAGGCGAGAATATTGTCAAACCATAATATGAAAAAAATCCTTCTTATTGAAGATGACCCCTTTCTTAGTGAAATGTATGCAACTAAGTTCAGCCAAAGCGGTTTTAAGATTGAGATAGCGGCTGATGGTAAAAGGGGAATGGAAAAAATTAAAACCAGCCATCCTGATTTGGTTCTTTTAGACATTGTTTTACCTAAGATAGATGGTTTTGAGATATTAAAGAAAATTAAAAAAGATCCAGAACTAAAGAAAATTCCAGTCATTTTGCTGACCAATCTTGGTCAGAAAAATGAAGTGGAAAAAGGTTTGGCTTTGGGAGCTGATGAATATATCATTAAAGCGCACTTTACTCCAACAGCCGTGGTCGCTAAAGTAAAGGAAATAATAAAACAATATGGATAATTATAAAAAACAACTTGAAGAAATTTTAGACATAGCTGTAAAAAAGGAAGCAACTGATGTTCATATTTCATCTGGCAGCCAGCCAATTATTCGAATTGACAATCGATTAACTCCTTTAACTGATAAACCGGTTTTAACCAGCCAAGATACTCAAGAGTTAGCTTTTGTCCTCCTTTCAGATGAACGTAAAGAACAGTTTTTTAAACAAAGAGATATTGATTTATCTTTTACCTACCAAGATAAGGCTCGTTTTAGGATTAATATTTACTATCAGTTAGGTCAAATTAGCGTTGCTTTGCGTTTAATTCCCAACAAAATTAGAACTATCGAAGAGTTGAGTTTGCCGCCTATTTACCATCAGTTTACCAAAGCCCCTCAAGGTTTTTTCTTGGCAGTTGGTCCTTCTGGCCAGGGAAAATCAACTGCCTTGGCCGCTTTGGTTGACGAGATAAACCACACTCGTTCTGACCATATCATTACCATTGAGGATCCCATTGAATATTTATTCAGTCAAGATAAATGTATTATTGACCAGCGAGAAGTAGGTGAAGATGTTCAAGGTTTTCATCGAGGATTGCGGGAGATCTTTCGCCAGGACCCAGATGTGATTATGATTGGCGAAATGCGTGACCCGGAAACTATTAGCAGCGCTGTGACGGCCGCTGAAACCGGTCATTTAGTTCTGACTACCCTCCATACTAATACAGCGGCTCAGACAGTTGATCGGATTATTGACAGCTTTCCTCCTCATCAGCAGGGTCAGATTCGGATGCAGCTGTCAGCGACCATTTTAGGTATTCTTTCTCGTCGTTTGGTTCCTTGTATAAAAGGAGGGGTTATTAATGCGGTTGAATTAATGATTGCTAATTCAGCTATTAGAAATTTAATTCGGGAAGGAAAAACTCATCAAATAGATATGGTTATTGAGACTAGTTCAGAAGAAGGGATGATTTCTTTAAATCGTTCTTTAGCTGATTTGGTTAAACAAAAACTAATCTCGCTGGAAAATGCTCAATTGCATTCAACTAATGTTGCGGAATTGAAGATGCTGCTTAAAAAGTAATTATTCATGAAATTTAACTATCTTGTTCGAAATCCCAAAGGAGAAACTCAAAGCGGGACAATAGAAGCTCCTAATCAACCAATCGCTCTTAAAACTCTTCAGGACCGTAATTTGATAGTGATTAGATTAAAAGCGGCTGAACGGATGTCCTTATTGAGTAGGAGATTGAAAATCTTTGAAGGGGTTAAACGAAAAGAGATCTTTGTCTTTTTCCGTGAATTGTCTATTTTAGTGGGATCTAATATTCCTTTAGTTCAATCCCTAAAAGCTCTGGCTCAACAAATAGAAAGTCCTTATTTTAAAGAAGTTGTCCTGGGAGTAGCCAATGACGTAGATGGTGGAATGTCTTTTTCCAAAGCTTTGTCAAAATATCCCAAAATATTTTCTACTTTTTCAATAAATTTGATTAAATCAGGCGAGGTGGCTGGTCGGCTTCAAGAATGTCTAAATTATTTAGCTGATTATTTAGAGAAAGAATATTATTTGATTTCCAAAGTCAGAGGGGCCATGGCTTATCCAGCTTTTATTTTAGGCGCTTTCCTTATTGTCGGAGTTGTTGTTATGGTTATGGTGATACCCCAATTGACTTCTATTCTAATTGAAGCTGGTCAGGAATTGCCTTGGTCAACTAAAATAGTTATTGCCGTCAGTGGATTTATTAGAAAATTTGGCTGGTTGCTTTTGTTGATTTTAGTAGTGATTGGTTTAGTTGCTTGGCGATATAATAAAACAAAGGAAGGGAAGCTGGTTATAGATGGGATTAAATTAAAATTGCCAATTTTTGGAAAAGTTCTTCAAAAAACTTATTTAGCTCGTTTGTCTGATAACTTAAGCGCTTTAGTTAAGGGTGGTGTTTCTATAATTCAGGCTCTCAATATCTCTGGTCAGGTTGTTGGCAATGCTGTTCTTCAAGAAATTATTTGGCAAGCCAGAGATGAAGTCAAGATGGGTCACACTATTAGTTCGGCTTTAGAAAAACATAAAGAGTTTCCTCCTTTATTTTATCAGATGATTAAAACCGGTGAAAAATCCGGCCAATTAGATGTTATTTTGGTTAAGTTAAGTTCTTTCTATAATAAAGAAGTAGATAATGTGGTTAATAGTTTAACTCAATTGATTGAACCAATTTTAATTATTTGTTTAGGCGCCGGCGTGGCTGTTTTGGTTTTCGCTATTTTCGTACCTATTTACAATTTAGCCGGCGCATTTTAA
>CAZMCO010000001.1:75443-91269 GCA_964565215.1 uncultured Candidatus Saccharibacteria bacterium
GCCACTATTGTTTTAGTTTCCTTAAATACGGCCAGACAGAAAGCTCGAGATGTTCGCCGTATTAGTGATATGAGGCAAATCGCTTTGGCTTTGGAAATGTATTATGATACCGGTGCTGCTTATCCAACTGGTCCTGATGTTGATTGGAGTGATGGAGCAGGTATGGATTTAGCTTTAGAAACTGCCGGATATATAAGTTCAGTTCCCGTTGACCCAGTAAATAGCGGCACTTTAATCTATAAATATTTTACCAATGCCACTAATCAGAAGTATCTCTTAAGTACTCAATTAGAAGATGATAGAAATTCGGCTTTAAGGGATGATATGGATGTTTGTACAGCTGTTGGCAGTCCGGCTGCTTGCGATTGCACTGACAACGATGGTGCTGGTGGTGGAAATGCTATGTATTGTATCCAGCCTTAATTAATTACTCTTGATAAGGATGCGCCTTAAAGTATATATTTTAAGGCGCGTTCTTTAGAATTATGTTTCCTCTTTTTATTTTCCTCCTTGGTCTGGCTGTGGGCAGTTTCCTTAATGTAATTATTTGCCGCTTAGAGACCAAAGAACCGATTATCACTGGCCGCTCCCATTGTCCTAAATGCGGGGCTGTTTTAAAATGGTTTGATTTAATCCCCTTAATCAGTTTTCTGCTTCAAAAAGGCAAATGCCGCTATTGCGGCCAGAAAATTAGTTGGCAGTACCCGATAGTAGAAATAACGACCGGATTATTATTTCTCCTAATTTTCAATTGGTTAAATATAGTTATTGCTTGTTTCTTAATAATTATTTTTGTTTACGATTTAAAACACTATATCATTCCTGATAAAATAATTTTTCCAGCTATTTTGCTTGCTTTGATTTTTAATTGGTCAAATATTTTATCAGTTATATTGGCTAGCGGTTTTTTTCTCTCTTTAGTCCTTATTTCCAAAGGCAAGTGGATGGGCCTGGGTGATGTTAAATTGGCTGCTTTAATGGGCTTAATCCTGGGCTGGCCTAATATTTTATTAGCTTTATTTTTGGCTTTTATGAGCGGGGCTATTGTGGGAGTAGGTTTAATAATCGCTGGCAAAAAAACTATCAAATCCCAAATTCCCTTTGGTCCGTTTTTATCAGCCAGCACAGTTTTAGTTTTGATTTACGGCAATCAATTAATAGACAAATTTTTAATAATTGACAATATTTTTATATAAAATATAATAAAAGAGAGAAGGGCTAAATTATGAACAAGAAAATATTTATTTCTTTTTGTCTAATAATCTTTATTATGGTAATAGCCGGAGCAGGATATTATTTTTTTTATCAAAGACCAGCTATTCCCTTAGAAGAGGAGTCGTCAGAGACCGAGGAATGCGGAATGTTAACAAATGCTATTATTGATGGTGTTTTTCAAGAAGTGAGAAATAACTCTATTTACATTCAATCTAAAGGCGAAGAAGATTCTATCAAAACGATTAAGCTGACTAAGGAAACAGCGTTTTTAGAAATAGTTCTTTCAGAGGAGATGGAAATTATCGGGCAAAAAGTTATTAGATTGACTGACTTTAAACAAGGAGATCAAGTTTCAGTTGTTGCTCTTTATGATGAGCTTAATCCAGAAGAAAAAACAGCTTTAATAGTCAGACATATGATTGTAGAATAATAAAAACGTATTAAATGAATGAAGTAAAGATAAAAAACAATACCATCAAATTTTTTCTTAATCTCCAAGATTATCCACTGGAAGCTATTTACGGAACGGCTTATGTTTTTCTTGATAAAGCTTATTTATTCTTAGATAGTCGATTGGCTAAAAAAATAGAAGTATCTTTAAAAGGAAAAAAGAAATTAACTAAAAAGCAATTAGAAGATTTTAAGGGAGAGTTTTTAAATGAGCTTTTGAATTATACTTTAAGAATTAATCTGGCCAAGCATAATCGGAAAATAAGAGAATATATTGTTGGTCAGGCTTTATTTTCGGCCCTTGGGGAAGAAGAACTTGCTAAAGAAGATAAGATAGGATATAAAAATGATCCCTTGGGTATTGCTGTTCCCTGGGAAGAAAAATATGGGAAAAAGAATTCTGATTAATTTTGATAAAAAATTATATAAGCTCAAGGCAGTAAAATCAGCTATAAAGGAATACCAAAAATTAGCTGATTTTAATTTGAGACAAAAAGGGAACTATTTTCAGGTAGAATTGAAAAATATTGATAAAGGGGTTAAGCAAATAATTAAAGACGAATTTTGCAATTATGTCCTCTTTAAATCTAAAGAAAATTAAATATAACCAGCTCGGTTTTTTTCGTTTTAAGAGATTCAAAAATAAGTATCTTTTAACCAATGACATTGGCGATTATTTATTTTTAACAAAGAAAGAATTTGAAAATTTTTTGACCAATAATTTAGAAAAAGATAAAGAACCCTATTTATCTTTAAAAGAAAAGAATTTTTTGAAAAATGAGTTAGATTTGACTGAAATGATAGAAAAATATCGTTCCAAGAAGGCCTTTTTATTTGGCGGTCCTAGTTTGCATATTGTTGTAGTCACTTTAAGATGCAATCACCAATGTATTTATTGCCATGCCAGTGCCCAGGATATGAGTATGAAAGATTTAGATATGAATCAAGAAACAGCTGGTCAGGTAGTTGATAAAATTTTTCAGACGACTAGTCCTTTTGTGGCTATTGAATTTCAAGGCGGTGAACCCTTGATTAATTGGCCAATAGTTAAATTTATAATTGAACAAGCCCAAAAAAAGAATAAAAAAGCAAAAAAAGATTTACAAATTCGATTGGTTTCCAATTTTAGTTTAATGACTGAAGATGAATTTAAATACCTCTTGAGCAGAAAAGTGAATTTATGCACTTCCTTAGATGGTCCGGAAAGATTACATAATAAGAATAGACCGATGATTAAAGGTAATAGTTATAAAAATGTAGCTAAATGGGTTAAAAAATTTTACAGAATTTATCCGGATTTGAGAAAGAAGGGTTATATTTATAAAATGGCTGGACTTCTAACTATCAGCCGTTTTTCTCTACCTTATTGGAAGGAAATAATCAATGAATATTTAAAATTAGGTTTTGATAATATTTCCTTACGAGTTTTGGATCCTTTTGGCTTTTCTCAAAGTAGCTGGCAAAAAATAGCTTATTCAGCTAAAGATTTTATAAATTTTTATAAAAAAGCCCTTTCTTATATTATTGAACTAAATTTAAAAGGTAAAAAATTTAGAGAAGAAATTGCCACGGTATTTTTAACTAAGATTTTAACTGATCATGATCCCAATCATTTAGATTTTAGGTCGCCCTGCGGAGCTGGTATTGGCCAATTAGCTTATAATTACAATGGCGATGTTTATACTTGTGACGAAGGAAGGATGATGAGTATGATGGGTGATGAAAGTTTTCGATTGGGTAATGTTTTTAAAAATAGTTATCAAGAAATAGTTAGCAATCCAGTGGTCAGAACATTATGCACTGCTTCTTGTTTGGAGAATTTGGCTGGCTGTAGTGATTGCGTTTATAAACCATATTGCGGTGTTTGCCCGATTTATAATTATTTTTCCCAAGGCAATATTTTCGGCCAAATGCCTAATAATCAGAGATGCCAGATAAACCAAGCTATTTTGGATTTTTTGTTTGAGAAATTAGAAAACCCTAAAATAAAAGCTGTTTTGGAAACCTGGCCTAAGAAACGACTTTAAGTTATCCACAAATGGATTTTGGTAAATTTTTTTAAAATTGCTATAATAATTATATACATGAAAAAAGATAAAATACCTCAAATTAAAAAAGACATTAAAGCTTTTTTAACCAGTGAAGAGGGAAAAGTCAATAAAAAGAATGTGGCTAAAATTGCTATGAGTCTTTTGGCTTTAGGGATAGGTTTGGCCGGAGCAATGAAACCAGATCCTACCCAAGCGGCTTGTTCCCATGCTTCCCACGGCTCTCATGGCTCCCACGGCTCCCACGGCTCCCACGGCTCCCATGGCTCCCACGGCTCCCACGGTTCTCACGGCTCCCATGGTTCTCACGGCTCCCATGGTTCTCACGGCTCCCATTCTTCTTATTAAATAAAGATGAATTCATTAAATAAAAAAATACTATTAAGTATAGTTATAATAATCCTTTTAATAATTGCTGGTGGGATAGGAGCGGTTTTTTATTGGCAATATTGGCAAAAAACACATACATCTCTAGATATTTCTCCAGAGGCAGTCAAGGTTAAATGCTTAGAAGATGTCAGTAAAATGACTGACGAGGAATTAATCAACGAGGTTAAAAATTTGAAATACCCAGATGAGATTATGCCTTCTACAGACGGAGAGAAAATGACCTTTGTTCAAAAGCAGATGATTAACTATTTAGCCTGCAGAGTAAGGTACGATAGGGATCCAGATTTCTATAATAAAGCAAAAAATTTTATTGAAGGATTAACAATACAGGAAGAAAATAAACAATCTTCTTTAGCTAGCTTAGATAAAAATTTTGAGTCCGAGTCGTCTCTTACTGAGATGCTTGCCTTAAGACCTCTTGAGGCAATATGTTTAGATAATGAAGAAAAAGCTGAATTTTTAGAATTATGTTTGAGGAAAGCAGAAGATGTCAAAAATGAATTTTCTCCAGAAGAGGCGGAAGGAATGATAAGTCGTTGCAAAAATGCCTGTGATAGTATTAATAAATATGCTAATAATATATCTCTCTTTGAAACTGACTACTTAAATAACATTACCTGGCCAGATAATAAAATTTTATTAAAACAAAGAATGTTAGCCCGAGTTGGTATAGCCTTTCGTTTGGATGGTAAGGAACTTGCTCTAAGAGTATGTAATTATGTCCCGAATTTAGAAATAAAAGAAGATTGTCATAAATATGCAGACTCTTTAGATTATATGAAAAATTGTAAAAAATTTAATTATGGAGGAACAAGGGATTGTGAGATATACGAAGAATGCGCTGAAATTCGTCAAGGAATAATAAATTTGATTTGTGAATTTGATTTATGAATTAGAAAAAAGAAAATATAGCCGATAAAAATAGCTCTTATAAAGAGCTTTTTTAATTTTTATTAAATCGTAAAAAATTTGCCAAAACTAGTGATTTTTGATAAATATTAAGTAGGTATTATGAAAAAAGAACTAAAGCGTTTTAAAATTTCTTTATCTGGCTCTTGCCCAGAAGTACACAATCAACTTAGTCAGGAAGGTCTTGATTTTAAGAAAACTCTTAGAAGGATTAAAAATTTAATTAAATTAGGACAAAAAGAAAATATAATTGTTAATATTGATGTATTTACCTCAAATCATCCCGAGACCTCTAATTATTACAGATTACATGATACTATCAGACTTATTTTAAAATTAGGAATAAAGAAGATTCAATTTACTTTAATAAATCCTTCTCAAAATAACTTAATTGCTTCTTTAGATAAAGTAGCTAAGTATATTTCTAAAGCCCGTTATGTTTTTTTATTTGATTCATTAATAAAAGTAAAAGGTCTTCCTTATTGCTTAATTCCTGAACCAGAAAGTGTTATTTTGAAAAGCGAAAGACCTCAAGATTTTATAAAACTTAAAAAATGTAAAACCTGCCGATACTATCAGCAATGTGACGGTATCCTAAAGAGGTACCTTAAAAATTTAGATAAAAACAGAATTAAACCACAGACGCTACCTAAAGAAGTAATGATTGAAGTAACCCCTCGATGCAACTTCAAGTGTAAGTTTTGTTTTAATCGGGTTAGTTTTGCTAAACAAGGCCATTTAGGCAAAGAACCAACCACTTTTTATCTTAAAAAGGTAATTAATAGCATTAAAAGAGCTGGTGTCTCTGTAGTCAGATTTACCGGCGGAGAGCCGATATTAAGAGAAGATATATTTGAGTTGATAAAATATGCCAAGGCAAAAGGATTAGAAGTCAGGTTAAATACCAATGGTTCTTTGATTAAAAGTTATAAAATGGCTAAGGAAATGGCTAAATATTTAGATTATGTTCTTTTCTCTATGCATACTTATGATCCAAAAAAAGACGAAGAAATCACTGGATTCAAGGGTTCTTTTGAGAAAAAAGTAAGAGCGGTCAGATGGTTTAAAAAAGCTGGAGTCAAAACTGTTAGAATGAGCACTATTGCTACTTTAGATAATATTAAAAATTTAGAAAAGTTTTATCATTTATTTAAAGAAATAAAGATTGACAAATGGGCAACTAATAGATTAATACCACTTCCCGGAGAGAAAAAATTCTGGGGCAAAAAAGAACTGCCTCTTTTAGTAAAGAAGTTGATTAAAATTAAAAAAGATATTGTCAAAAATAATCTTCCTTTGAAATTACATATAGTTAATGCAATTCCCCTTTGTGCTGATGATCCTATTAAAATGAATGCAGTTTGTTCTGGAGCTCGCTCAGTAGATGGCCATGAAAGATTTGTTATTGACCCAAGGGGATTTGCTAAGCCAATTTATTACATCGAAAAAAATATTGGTAACCCCTTGGATATTTTGGCTTGTTGGAATCATCCCTTTATGAAATCCTTAAGAAGTTATAAGAGTTTGCCAAAAGAATGTCGGAAATGTCCTCTTTTAGAGAAATGTAAGGGAGGTAATAGGTATAGCGCTTATGCTGTTTCTGGCAGTTATCAAGCAGCTGATCCCTTAATGAATTTTTCAAATATTAGAAATTATCTATGGTCAAAGAAATAATACTATCTTACAGCTTGACAAAGTTATTTAAAATGGTAAATTAAAATTAGATATAAGTTTAGAGTATTTAGTTTCTTTAAAAATAAAATAAATTGAGAAGATAGAAAAAGGAGGTAAAAAATGAAAAGATTATTGCCGATTGTTTGTTTTGTTTTATCATTAATTGGTTGTTCTACAGCACCAACTAAGCCGAATATCAGTGCCCTTTATCGGATACCGCCCTTAGGGGTCCAATTACCATCGTTGCTGGCTAAATCCCAACCATTAACTCAAGAGTTATTTTCAGTAGAAGTAGAAACTTTATTCCAACGACTTTACGCTTTAGACCCTGTTCTTGCTTTGGAAGTTGGCAAGTTTCCTGAATTCCAAGGTAAAGTAGGCCAAAGACAGATTCTAGCTCTGACTCGGTTTACAGATCTGGTTGTAAATGCTACCTCCGAAGAAAAAGCCAATTTGGCTAAGCTGTTACAAGTAGGCAAACCCGCTTTCAGGCGTTACTGTACAGCCTTACAAGCTGTGTTCTGGTTACTTGAAAAAGAGAAATGTTTATTAAAGCCGAATCCATTACAATATTCTCTTATAGATATCTTAATTTATGCATGGGATTTTACTGAAGAGTACAGATGGAAAGATTTCAAAATAGTTACCGAAAGACTAAATAGTCCCAAATTAATCAATTACTATGAACGAGATAACTTTAAATACGTTTCTCATGGTGAATGTCTGGGATTTGCTAAATTAATTTTTAAATCAAAATGGGGTTGTTGTTCAGATTTTACGGCTTTTAGTGAATATTGTTTGAGAAGGGCTGGCTATAGGGCACGAGCAATTAAGGTTGTTAGTCCAACCGGGAAGGACTACCATGTTGTCTGTGAATATGAAGAGAATAGTAAAAAATATATTATGGATAATTCTTGCCGTAGCTGTGGAAGTGGTAAGGGGATAACAGAGAAAAAGGAATACACAAAGGAATTGTCCCAGATTGGATATGGTTATATGTAAAATAGAGTATTTTATAAACTGAATAGATAGTAAAACAGCTATTAAACTCGAAGTAGATATATAGTAGAAATTAAGAAATTTAACAATCCAAACTAATTTAAGGAGGAAACAATGTGTCAAAAACGGAAGCTTTTACTAATAGTTTTAATTCTTTTCGTTTTGTTTTTTGTTCCTGGGAATGCCATTTTTTCAAAAGACAAGTCAGTTTCTCTGGAGAAAGAAGCAGTTAAGTCAGTTCTGATGGACTATGAAAACGCCTGGAATAGAAATAATACAGATGCTGTTGTAACTTTTTATCATCAAAATGCCCAAATTATGACCGGCGCTAGACGTAAAATTGTATCTAGGGAGCAATATGCTGATACCATACCAGACAGATTTGAGCAATTTGGCTCCATGACATTCAGTGCTCCCAAAATAAAAATTACAGGAGATAAGGCAAAAGTGAAAGTTACGACGAAACTTTCCCGTGGAATAAAAGAAGTTAAATTCATCTTTTATATGATTCGGCAAAATGATAGATGGTTGATCATAAAAACTGAATATTAATGAACGGTTTTTCGTGATTTAAAAGGCTTAAGGAGCAAAGAATCCAAAGCCCGTAATCTAATAGATTTACGGGCTTTTTTAGCTTTAAATGTTTGCTTATTTGGTGAATTTTGATAATATAAGTTAAAGAACAGCTATTAAAATTATCTATGGGGAATAAGCATCAATCTATATATGATTCGATTATTAAAGCTGGTTATCAAAACAAGAATACTACTTTTATATTTGAAGTATATCAGGGTCCCAAAAACAAACATAATGTAGAGGTGTTGTTTAACAAGGTAAGTATTTTAGAAAAAAGGGCATTGTCTTATTCAAAAAAACAAGACAGGATTTTAGACATAGGAGCTGGCGCCGGAAGAATTAGTATGTATTTACAAAAAAAAGGATATAACATAACCACTTTAGAAAAATCAGCTACTATTTGCAATATTCTAAGAAAAAGAGGCATAAAAAGACTTGTCAAGACAGATATTTTTAAGTATTTTCCCAAAAAGAAATATGATGTGGCATTGTCCATCAATATTTATAGTCTTTTTACTGAAAAAGGAGAAAATATCACTAAATTAATTAATTTTTTAACAGAGAAAATACTTAATAAAAATGGCGAGCTCATATTTGTCCTAAAAGAACCTAAATCAAAGAAAACAGAAGTAGTAAAAAGACGCTTTATTTTTAAGGAAAAAATTGGTCCTTGGTTTGAATCTATTTATCCTTCTGCTAAGAATATAATAAAATTAGCAAAAAAAAATGGATTTTTTATAAAGAAGTTTGAGAAGGGTGAATTTGATAAATATTTTTTAATTTTGAAAAATAAATCATGATTAGACTATTTACTGGAGGCAAATGTCAGAACGATTGTTTTTTTTGTGATAGAAAAAAGAAAAAAAATCCTATAATATCTGGGTTGAAAAATAGAATTGATGCGGTATTAAAAAATAATCCAAATGATGAATCTATTACTTTTTTTGGAGGCGATCCCTTATTAAGGAATAATTTTTTTGATTTGATGCGTTATGTAAAAAGGAAAAATTTTAAAATTATCCAAGTAGAAACAAATGGCCGGAAGTTATCTGATAAAAAATTTGCCAAAAAGATAATAAATTCGGGAGTAACTCATTTTAAAATATCTTTATACAGTCTGAATTGTTCAGTCCATGATAAAATAACCGGTCGAATTGGCAGTTTTAGGGAAAGCTTAAAAGGATTAAATAATTTAATTGATTTGGGATCACAGAAAAATATAGTCATAAATATTGTTTTGACTAACCAAAATATTAAAGGGATTAATTATTTAATAAAGAAATTTACAAAAAAAGGAATAAAAAAGTTTCAACTAAATATAGTAGATTCTAAAAAAGGATATTCTTTGATTCCTCTTAATAAAATAGCTTCTTTTGCTTCTGCTATACGCTATGATTTTATAGATAAGGCATTGATAAAAATTAAAGGATTGCCTTATTGTTTAATTCCCGAACCAGAAGGATTAATTTTGAAGAGTCAAAGTAAAAATTTTATTAAAACTCCAGACTGCCAAGATTGTAAATTTTTTTCTGATTGTAACGGACTGCCAAAGTTTTATTATAGTAAGAAGAATCTTAAGAAATTAATACCTCAAAGATTACCAGAGGAAGTTGCTATTGAACTTAGTTCTAGCCAAGATTCCCCTCTTAATACAAAGGCAATAAAAGATATAATTAATCAGGCCAAAAGCTTAGGAGTGAGTATAGTCAGATTTATTGTGATAGAATCTTTGTCAAGAAAAGATATATATGAGTTGTTTAAATATGCTAAAGAGAGAAATTTAGAAGTTAGATTAGATATATCAAATATTTTTGTTAGAAATATTAAATCATTAGCAGAAAGAATAGTGAATTTGGTTGATTATGTAATTACTTATGTTGACTGTAAAGACATTAAGAAGCCCGAAAAAAAACAAGAAATTCTTTCATTAAAACAAGCTGGAATCAAGACCGTCCGGGTAATTACCCTGGCTAATCCTCTAAATGTCAGAAATATTGAAAAAATTTATAGATTTCTTTTGAAATGCAAGGCTAATAAGTGGGCGGTTAACCGAGATGTTTATAAAAAGAATATAGCTAGTCAAGAAATTAAAAGATTGGTTGAAAAATTGGTCAAGATTAAAAAAGATATTATAAAGAATAAGTTTTCTTTAAGGGTTCATATTGTTTATGCTATTCCCTTTTGTTCTTACGATCCCATAAAAATTAATTTTGTCTGTACCGGGGCAAAATCAATTGATGGATACGAAAGATTATTGATTGATGCTCAAGGTATAGCCAAACCGATTCATTATTTTAATAAAAAAGTTGGAGATTTTCGTGATATTACCAGGGCTTGGAATAGCCCTTTTATGAAATCTATCAGATTTTATCAACTTTTACCTAATGATTGTCAAAACTGTTTTTTTCTGGAGAAATGTAAAGGAGGAAGTCGTTTTTGTGCTTATCAGAGCTTTGGATCGTATCAAGCAGTTGATCCCTTAATGGATTATTCCAAGGTTAAAAATTATATTTGGTAATAGATGTTAGATTTTGACACTAAAACTTATATAAAAATATTAAACCTAGCTATTAAACATAATGTTTTAGCTAATTGTCGGGAATACCCTTCTTTATATCTTAATCGAGAGAGGGTTGGTTTTAATAGGATTAAAATTTCTCTTCAACAAAAGTTTAATGACCCAAAATTTGTTTCTGGTCTTTATGTCCATTTTCCTTTTTGTAAAAACAGATGTACATTTTGTAAATACTATTCAGAGGTATTTCCTGATGAAGATATTTTTGATAAATATTTAGATACTTTAGAAAAAGAATTAAAGCTATATCAAGTTAACTTTTCTAATAGAGAACTTGACAATCTTTTTTTAGGCGGCGGTACTCCTACCCTTTTAAACGAACAACGAATGGAAAGATATTTAAATATTATCCATCGCTTTTTTAAATTTAAAAAAAATGCCCAGATAAGCATAGAAGGGACTCCAGAAAGTATAGAAGAAAATAAGATTAGAGAATACAAAAAATTAGGGATTAACCGAATTTCTATAGGTCTCCAAAGCAGTAATAATGGGGTTTTAAAGAAAATAGGACGGCTTCATACAGTTAAAGATGTTTTTCAGGCCTTTGAGGCAGTCCGTAAGGCTGGTATAAAGTATATTGGCACAGAAGTTATTTGGGCTTTACCTGGTGAATCTCTAAAGAGCTATAAGAAAACCATACGAGATGTAGTTAAACTTTATCCTGATTTTATAGAAGGTTATTTATTAACTACTGGTGGTCGGGCAAAAATAGACCGTTTTTATCCACCGGGAGTAAATATAGATGAAGTGGTTAATCTATTTAAAAAACAATTTTTATCAAGTGGATATCGAATATACTATTCAAGTAATTTTTTAGGATTTATTAAAAAAGGCGTTAGTCAGATTAAAGCAATGAATCAAAATACTGACGGTCTTTATAATTACCGTTCTGATGTTTTAGGAATAGGAGTTGGGGCAAGTTCTCATTTTTATGACCATAAGTATAAAATTATTTCAGATTTTAGAAAATATCTGGATTGTTTGAAAAAAGGAGAATTTCCACCCTTGTACGGCATGAATATAAGCAAAGATGATTATAAAAGACATTATATAATTTTACAGATAGGCTTTTATCGTTCTATTAATAAAAATAGATATCGCCAACTTTTTGGTAAGGATTTTTGCAAAGATTTTCCTCAAGAAGTAACTTATCTAAAAAAGAAAAAAATTATTACAGAGACATCCAAACAATATAAGTGGCATTTAGGCAAGCATGAAATGGGGCATAAGTCTTTTTTTATGCATGTTATTCAATACTGGTATAACCCCAAATATATTCGTCAAATGATTGAAAAATATTTATGAAGATAAGGATGTATTCAAAAAGAAATATTTGTCTTATTCCTACTTATGCTTGTAATGCTAATTGTCCCTTTTGTTACGCTAAAAAATTTCAGAAGAAATTTAGAAAAGAAATGAATTGGCAGACTTTCGAAAGGGTTATAGGTTTGTCTATTAAAAAAGGGAAAAATGAAGTATCTTTTTTGGGCGGAGAACCCACTATCTGGTCATATATTAATCAAGCTGTCTCTTTTTTAAAAAAAAGAAAAATCCAAGTGAGCTTTTTTACTAATGGGATAACCTACTCTAAAGTAGCCCCGGATTGTGTTTTAATAAATATTTATAATTTTTTTAATAGCACTATCAGAGAAAGCATAAAAAAGACAATTCGTTTTTATAAAAGTCAGGGAGTGGAAATAGGCTTAAGATACAATCTAATTTCAGGGTCAAGTTTAAAAGAAGATGAATCATTTCTTAAATTTGCCACACCCTTAGCTGACTATATTTCGATTAGTCCAGCTATATCTTATTCTCCTTCCAGAAATTTAGGGAATCGAATTTTTAAATTAGTTCAAGATTTTCATAAGCGGAGAAAATTAGTAAAAATTTCTAGAGCCATTCCTATCTGTTTGTTTAATTCTCAACAATTTCATTATTTGAGAAAAGAATGTCTTTTGCATACTGAATGTTATAGTCAAAAGAATGTTGTAATTAACCCAGACGGCAGGACAGTTTTTCCTTGCGTTAATATATCGGCATTTAGTAAAGATTTATTTCAAGATAATCTAAAAAAAATTAATGCTGATTATAAAATTTTTTTTAAATATTTAGGCGCAATTTATCCTTTTTCACAATGTCAGGAATGTGAATATGCTTTAGATAATCGTTGTCAAGCAGGCTGTTTAGGTATGCGTTCTCCGAAAGCCATAAATACAGCAATTAAGAAAACAAATTTATGAATCCTCAGGAATTTAAAGATTGTCAAAAACATCATAATGCTCTTTTATTTAAAATTACCTCCCGATGTAATGATTTTTGTAAGTTCTGCATTGAATATAAGTTTATTAAATCAAGAAGAGCTGATTTATCTTTAAGAGAAATTAAAGATAATTATTTTTATTTTATAAATAAATTTAAAATAGACTATGTAATCTTGACTGGCGGTGAACCAACAATTCATCCAGAGTTCTTTGAGATTATTAATTTTTTCAAGAAACAAGGAATCGGATTTAGAGTGATTACTAACCTTTTAAAATTCAATGAGGTGAATTTTTTAGAGGAATTTAGGCCATTTTTTTTAGATTTTAAAAATAAAGAACAAGAAAATTTAACGAGAGTAATTGCCTCCATTAATGACTTACCTGGCTTTCACCCCAGTGCCTTAAAAAGAATGAATGGGCTGAAAAAAGCTTTAAAGTGTAATTTGCCTTTGATGGTTACAGTAGTGATTTATCAAGATAACTTAAAATATTTACCAAAACTCGCTTTATATTTAAAGAAACTTTTTGAAGAAAATACCCCCTCCATAACTTTATATATAGAGTTTCGTCTTATCTATATTGAAGGGACTTTAGATTCTTTATTAAAAGAATCTTTGCCTCGAGATTTTAATAGATTGAAATGCTCAATGGAGAAAGTAGTAAATATTTTAGATTCATCAAAGGTTAGGTTAAGTTTATGGAATTTTCCTTTGTGTTATATAAATAATTCAAAGCAAGTACAAAACGCAGGTATTAACAATAAATTAGCCCGTCGTTTTATAAAAATCAACAAAGACCTTCAATTAGAAAATGTAGAAGTGAGAAAATGGGAGACTTATTTAAAATTTTACCCAGAATGTAAAAAATGTAAGCTTAAAAATATTTGTAGTGGAGTAGATAAGGATTATTTTGAAAAATTTAATTTTCCCAGAGTTCAACCTTAATAACAAATTATTAATTCTATGTGTGGAATTGCTGGAATTTACAATTATAAACAAGGTAGTGTTTCTTTTGCTGAAATAAGAAAAATGACTGATGCCATAAAACACCGCGGTCCTGATGACGAAGGGACTTGGGTAAGAAATAATATTGGATTGGGCCATAGAAGATTAAGTATTATTGATTTAAATGAAAGAAGTAAACAACCGATATCTAATGAAGATAAATCTGTTTGGCTAGTTTGCAATGGCGAGATTTATAATTTTAAGGAGTTAAGGAAAGAACTTGAAAAAAAAGGTCATAAATTTAGTTCACAAAATGATAATGAAGTTATTATTCATCTTTACGAAGAATATGGAATAGAATTTATAAAAAAAATGAATGGTATGTTTGCCATAGCTATTTGGGATGATAAGAAACAAAGATTAGTCATAGCCAGAGATAGATTGGGCATAAAACCACTTTATTATTATATAGATAACCAAGAAGTTATTTTTTCTTCAGAAATTAAAGGCATTTTGGCTCATCCTTTATTTAAAAAAGAAATTAATTTTGAATCGCTCCATTATTATTTTTTTCATAATAATATCCCAGCTCCTAAGACAATTTTCAAAAATATTTATACTCTTTTACCTGCTGAACTGCTTATTTTTTCTAAAAATTATCAGCTTCCCCAAAAAAAGAAATATTGGCAATTGATTTTTAGCGAGGATAATAGAGAAAACGAAGAAAATATAAGTAAACATTTTCTTGATTTGTTGGAAACTTCAGTAAAATCTCATATGATTGCTGATGTGCCTATGGGAGTAGCTTTATCAGGCGGTATTGATTCCAGTGTTTTAGTTGCTTTATTAAGTAAATACGCTAATAAGCCGGTTAAGACATATTCCTTTTCTTTTAAGGATGATACATTAATAAAACAAAAAGATTTTCAGATGGCTGAAAAAATTGCAAAGTTATTTAAAACCGACCATCATACTTTTATTTTAAAGCCACAAACATTAATTGAGAATTTAAGCAGAATTGTTGAATCGTTTGATACGCCAATTAGTACTTTTGCTTTTGATTATTATCTTTGTCAAAAGGCGGCTAAAGATGTAAAAGTAATTTTTACGGGTGACGGCACAGAAGAGCTTTTTGGAAAATATTGGAATCATAGATTGGCTCAAAGCATGGCTCATGTTCTTAATTATTTAAATAATGAAAAAGATTATATTTACTTAGAGAAAGAATTTATAAAAGAATATTCTCAGATTACTTCTGAACGAGCGTGGCAATTTTCTGAATTATATGCTTTTAAAAATGAAGATAGAAAAAAATTATATTCAGATTTTTTGCTAAAAAAAACAAGAAGATATGACGTTGATAATTATTTACTTGAATGTTTTAAACACACTACAGCAAAGAATTTTTTTAATAAAGTATTAGAAATCGATACAAATAATTTTCTTGTTAATCATACCCTTACTATTATAGACCGAGTATCAATGATAAATTCAGTTGAAATAAGGCCTCCCTTTCTGGATCATCGTTTGGTTGAATATACCGCTTCTCTTCCAGCAAGATTAAAATCAAGGCAGGGAATTACAAAATATATATTAAAGCAAGCAGTAAAAGGATTAATCCCAGAAAATTTAATTGATAAATTTAAATCTGGAGTTACTGGTCCGCCAATAAACAAATGGTTGTTATTTGAACTTGAAGAATATGTCAAAGATATTTTATCTCCTCGTAACTTAAAAAAACATAATTTATTCAGTTAAATCCTAAATATAGGTTATTACATGTTA
>CAZMCO010000002.1:0-19097 GCA_964565215.1 uncultured Candidatus Saccharibacteria bacterium
ACATATACATAAAACATAAAAAGTGGTGGGGGGCGACTACCTCACTTACTTGGACTACTTTAACTATAGTCCTATTCAAATGGAATGTCAAGGATTTTTTCTTGCTCATCTAATGCCTGATTGACTAATCGGTCAGCTTCTTTATTTTGCTGACGAGGAATATGCTTAAAACTAACCTGACCAAAATACAAGATTAAATTCCAAACTTTCAGAAATAATAACTGAAGGTCTTTTTCTTTAATTTTATACTGATGATTCAGCTGCTTAACCATCAGTTGGCTGTCCAAACAAACTTCAATATTCATTTTCTTAGCTTTTTTCTTGCCAAAAAGAAGCTTGACTTTTTTCAAGGCAAAAATAACTGCCTGATATTCAGCCTGGTTATTAGTCGCCTGACCAATAAAATCAGAATATTTCTTAAGGGTTTGATCCTCTTGAGTAATAACCACACCGATAGCCGCCGGCCCAGGATTATTCCGCGCCCCGCCATCGGTATAGACCACTAATTTCATAAATTTTTAGGCCTTAAATCAATAATTTTCATCTGTAAATTTTTATAACCATCCCACTCATCAGCTATCAGTTCAAAAACTACATCAATTGAATCGCCTTTTTTCAATTTCTCCTGCCATTCTCCAAAATTGAAAGCGATTGCTTTAAAGGTTTTACCTCGGCTTGATTGATCACTAAACATCATTAACTCCATTTTTAAATGCTTGCCATTATTGCCAACCATTCTTAAATTACTAATTTCTAAATCTTTAACTAAAAATCTCGGCTCTGGATTAGCTTTACCAAAAGGAGCAAAATTTTGAATCTGCTCATAATTAGACCAATTAATATCTTCTAAAGACAGTTCTACGTCAATATCCAGAAGAGGAGTTAAATCCTTGCCTTTTAATTTTTCTTCAGCTATCTGACTAAGAATTTCTTTGACTTTATCTAATTTTGTCTTTTTAAAACTAAAGCCAGCAGCTGCTTTATGTCCGCCAAAATCATCAAGAAAATCAGCACATTGCTCAATGGCTTCTATTAAATTAAATTGAGGGATGGTCCGACAAGAAGCGTCAATCATCTCTTTTTCTTCACGGTAAATAATTGTTGGCCTACAATATTTTTCAGCAATCTTACCAGCCGCTAAGCCAATAATGCCCACTGAATAATCAGCGCTACCTTCAAAAATCAATTTAGGGCCTTTTCCTTGAGGCATCTTTTTCTCCAAACGGTTTTTTATATCTCGAACAACTTTTTCAGTTAAATTCTGTCTGGTTGAATTTTCTTGATTAAGCTGTTGGGCTAATCTTTCTGCCTCCTGTTTATCTTGAGTAATCAAAAGCCGAAAAGCAGTACTAGCCTGATTTATTCGTCCGGCTGCATTTAAGCGCGGTCCTAAAATATAGCCCAGGGTATAAGTATTGATATTGGTAAAAGGCGCTTTTAATTGGGCTGATTTCATTAATTCCTGGAGACCCAGCCATTTAGTCTGGGTTAAAACTCTTAAACCGTATTTAACTAAAGTCCGATTCTCGCCAATAATCGGCATGACATCAGCTACCGTAGCAATAGCCGCTAAATCAAGCAGCCATTTTTTAAGAGAGTTAAGTTTTAAGGAGTTGGACTTCTCAATTAAAGCGCTGGCTAATTTATATGCCACCCCTGCGCCAGCTAAGTTTTTAAAAGGATATTTGTCTCCTTTTTGCAATGGATTAATTAGGGCGACTGCTTTTGGTAATTTCTTTCCTAGCTCATGGTGATCAGTGATAATTATCTCTAAACCCAAAGATTTAGCCAAGTCCACTTCCTTTAAATCACGGCTAGCACAATCAACAGTAATAATCAGTTTAGTTCCCTTTTGAGCTAATTTCTTAACTGCTGACTCATTTAAACCATGTCCTTCTTTGCGGCGATCTGGGATATAAGCACCTGGATTTGACAAACCTAACGCCTTGAGGGTTAAAAAAAGGATAGCCATAGAACAAACCCCGTCAGCATCAAAATCTCCATAAATGACTACTTTTTCCTGCTTGGCAATTGCCTGAAGAATTCTTTTAACTGCTTTTTCCATTCCTTTAAGTAAAAGAGGACTATGGAAATCTTCTTGATAATCAGGATTAAAAAACTCATCAATTTGCGGCTGAGTTTTCAGACCTCGGCTATAAAGAAGCTGGATAATTAAGGGAGAATATTCAGGAAATTGTTTAAAAAAAGCGCTGGGCGCTTTGGACTTAAGTTGCCACTTCATGATTTTAGGGCCTCTATTCCTGGTAATTTTTCATTAGCCAAAAATTTAAGCATCGCTCCCCCGCCAGTAGAAATATGGTCTATCTTTTTTAATAAACCTAATTGTTCTAAAAGAGTAATTGTCTCGCCACCGCCGACCAATGAAAAGCTATCGCTTTGAGCGACTGCCTGGGCTATTTTTCTACTTCCTTGAGCAAATTTTTCTACTTCAAAAACTCCCATGGGACCATTCCAAATAATCGTTTTGGCTTTAGAAATTATCCGACTAAAAAGCTGAATAGTATCCGGGCCAATATCCAAAATCATCTCCTTTTCTTCTGTATTACCCACCGCGGCAACTCGACTAGGCGCCCTACCCGAAGGATCAACTGAAGCAACCACATCCACTGGAATATGAAGTTTAATATTAGTCAATTCTAATTTTTTTACCTCTTCAACCATCTCTTTCTGACTAATTGATTTACCAATAGCAAAACCTTTGGCGCTAATGACGGTATTAGCTAAAGCGCCGGCTAAAATTAAGCCATCAGCTTTTTTTAAAAAATTTTTAATTACTTTAATTTTAGTGGAAATCTTTACGCCGCCAATAATCACTATTAAAGGGCGTTCTGCCTTATCTGAAATTTCAGAAAGAACTTTAATCTCTTTTTCTAAAAGCAAACCAGCGCAACTGGGCAAGCATTGAGGCAAGCCAACCATCGAAGCATGAGCCCGATGGACATTGCCAAAAGCATCATTGACATAAATTTCTCCTAATTTAGCTAATTGTTTGACAAAATCTGAATCATTTTCCTCTTCGCCAGGATAAAAACGAAGATTTTCCAAAAGAACAATCTCATCAGATTTTACTTCTTTCATTTTCTCTACTTTAACAACTTTTTTATTTAATAGCTCACTTAATCTTTGGGCTATTGGATCTAAACGTAAACTTTTTACAACCCTGCCTTTTGGTCTGCCCAGGTGACTCAAAAGGATAACCTTAGCTTTCTGATTAAGTAAATAATTAATGGTCGGCAAACTGGCCTCTATTCGCCAATCCTCTTTACTATCAACCAGGCCATCATCTCCGACAGGGACATTAAAATCAACCCGAAGCAGAACTCGTTTATCTTTAACATCTAAATCTCTAAGAAATTTCATTAGAGTTCGTTAACCTTTAATACAATCTTGACAAATTCCGTCGCATTCAATGAGGCCTGGCCAACTAATAATCCATTCATCATCGCTCCCTTGATATAGTCAGCTGCGTTTTGACTGGTGACGCTGCCGCCGTAAAGAATTTTAACTTTCTCAGCAATCGGTCGATCATAAAGCTTGGTCAATGTTTTCCGAATAAATAAAGCAGCTCTCATGGCCTCATCTGATGAACAAGGAAGGCCTGTGCCAATCGCCCAGATTGGCTCATAGGCAACAATTACTTCCCTAACCCGAGCCGCCGCAATACCAGCTAAATCCTTTTCTATCTGTTCTCTAACAACTAACCCCATCTCATCTCCCGCCTTTTCACCAACGCATAAAACAGGTCTAAGCCGGGTTTTCAAAGCCGCTTTAATTTTCCTATTAATAATCTCATCGGTTTCTTGAAAATACTTTCTTCTTTCCGAATGACCAATAATTACATATTGACAAGCCAAATTTTTAAGCATTAAAGGAGAAACCTGGCCAGTATAAGCGCCTTTTTCTTGCCAATGGCAATCTTGCCCGCCAAAGGCGGGCCCGCCTTTGGCGGGCAAGCTAAAAATAGGTAAATAAACAAATGGCGGACAGATAACTATTTCTGCTTTTTCTACTTTACTAAGTTCCTTCTTGATTGTCTCAAAAAGATGCTCAGCTTCTTTTGAGGTAGTTGGATTACATTTCCAATTAGCAATGATGAGGAGTTTATTGTTCATTTCTCTTCCTAAATAGCTAAAAATCCCAAACTAGCTAAGGTGACGATAAAACCAGCTATAATAATACCTAAAAAAATTAAAGGCAGAGATTTTTTAAGAGGAATGCCAAAGACAAAAGCTGCTATTGCCCCGGTCCAGCCGCCAGTCATCGGCAAAGGAATAGCGACAAAGGCAATTAAAGCTAAACTGCCCCAAATTTCAAACTTATGATTGTGCTTTCGTTGGGTTCTTTCAAAAAGCCAAGCAAAAAAACGGTTAAAGAAATAAAAATGACGACTTAAATATTTTGCCAAAGGACCTAACCAACAAAGTAAAAAAAATACTGGAATGATATTACCTAAAATAGCCCAAAGAAAAGCAGTTAAAGGAGGCAAATGATAAACTGTTAAAGCTAACGGAATAGCTCCCCGCAATTCAGAAACAGGAAGCATGCTAATAAATAAAGTAATCAATTGCGGAGGAAAATCTTGAATCATTATTACTACTGTTTTATTAAAAAGGCAGCCGCCTTTTCTGGTTCAATTGTGCTAATTTCTACACCGGCTCCTAATTCAAAACCAGCCCAAGTGGCTGTTTTGGGCAAAATATTCAAATGCCAGTGATAGTGGTCATAATTTCCTTTAGTAGCTGGAGCAGTGTGGATATAAAAATTATAGGCCGGGTTATTAAGGCCTTGATAAATTTTGTTCAGGGCCTTTTGCAAGGCATCAGCCAAAAGGATTTTTTCGTCTTCGGTCATTTTTTCAAAATAAGGTTGGTGGGTTTTGGGATAAATTCTCACCTCAAAAGAAACTTGCGGAGCAAAAGGACAAAGAACAACAAATTTTTCATTCTGGTAAATAATCCGCTGACCATCTTTGATGTCCCAATTAATCATCGTACAATAAACACATTTACCCTGACTTCTATAAAATGATTCTGCCCCATCAATACTGCTCCGTAAATCAGGATCAATCACTGGAATAGCCAGCAATTGAGAATGAGGATGAGCCACTGAAGCGCCAGCTTCCTGACCATGATTATGAAAAATAGAGATATACTTGATAAACTTTTTATTCATCAGGTCTAAATATCTTGCTTGATAAAGGTCAATCACCATTTCCATCTCCCTCTGGGAGAATTGAGCCATCTGTCTTTGATGGTCAACGGTGATAATAACCTCATGATAGCCTAAGCCATTCATAATCCGATTAGGACCTTCTTTCCGCTCGCCGAGATCGTCTCCCTGAGAAAAAGCTGGAAACTTATTAGGTATAGAAATAACAAACCAAGAGCCATCATCTTGATCGCGTCGGGCAATAATTTCTTTTATGTTTTCTTCTTGACAAAAAGGACAGTCCTTAGGTGAAACTATTTCTTTATTTGGATGATTCTTAGCAAAACTTTCTGGCCGACGGGCCCGGCCAGTAGCAATAACCACCCAATCATTAGAGACCAGGTCCATCCGTAATTCTGAAGGAAACTTCTTCTCTGTCTTTTTCTTAATCATATTTTCCTCTAAGTAAATTCCACTTTATTCTAAACAATTCTCTTAGGGTAATTAAATAACCCTTAAGACCAACTCGGCTATCGGGATTATTAATCCAATAAACTGGAATAATACCAATCTTATAGTCAAACTTTCTGGCCAAAGCTAAAGCTTCAATATCCAAGGCCCATCTGTCCATTTTACATCTTTTAAAAATATTCTCTGCTACATCAGCCCGAAAAACCTTAAAGCCACATTGAGTATCCCAAATACCAGGCACAGCCAATAACTGAATCAAAAGATTACCCATATTGCCTAACTGTCTTTTAATAAAAGATTGAGAGACAGCTTGCTTAGCGCCTTTGGCATCTTTTTTTTCACGTGAACCAATCACTATTTCATATCCTTTATTCAAAAAAGGCCTTATTTTATCAAAATGGTCAACAGTCGTGGCATTATCCGCATCCATAAAAAGACGATATTTGCCTTTAGCTTCTAACATTCCCTGTCTAACTACCCAACCCTTACCGTGATTTTCCTGATTATCAATCAATCTTAAATTCTTAATTAATTTAGTAAGATTATTAACTACTTGAGCAGTTTTATCTTTAGAACCATCACTGACTACCACAATTTCAGAAGAAAAATCCTGCTTACTTAAATAATTATCAATATCTAATAAAGTATTGCTAATTGTCTTTTCTTCATTATAGGCCGGAATAATGATTGATAAATAAATTTTTTCCATATGCTTGTATTATACTATATTTTTAGATAATATACAAAATAATGAAATATCACATCATTACTTATGGCTGTCAGATGAATGAGAATGATTCGGAGAGAATAGCGGCTCAATTAGAGAAAAAAGGATATCAGCCAGCCAAAAAGATAGACCAGGCAGATTTGGTGGTTATTAATGTTTGTTCAGTCAGGCAGTCAGCCATGGATAGAGTTTATAGTAAAGTTAAAAAACTCAAAAATCCAAAAATTATCTTAACTGGTTGTCTTTTAGAAAAAGATAAAAAACAATTAGCTAGCCAAGTTAATGAGATTTGGCCAATTATTGATTTAAAAATCAGTCCCAAACGCCAATCATCTGATCAGGCTCTTGTGCCGATTATGACTGGCTGTAATAATTTCTGCACTTATTGTGTTGTTCCTTATACCCGCGGCCGCGAATATTCCCGGCCGGCTCAAGAGATTATTAAAGAGGTGGAAGATTTAGTCAAAAAAGAATATAAAGAAATAACCTTATTAGGACAGAATGTAAACAGCTATCAAGGGTTTCCCAAATTACTAAAATTAATTAATGATATTCCGGGTAATTTTAAAATAAAATTCCTAACCTCTCATCCTAAAGATATGTCTGATGAATTAATTAAAGTAATTGCTCAAAATAAAAAAATCTCCCAAGAGATTCATTTGCCAGTTCAATCAGGCGATAATCAAATCCTTAAAAAAATGAATCGGGGCTATACTGTAAGAGATTACCAAAATTTAGTCAAAAAAATCCAGCAAGCCATTCCTCAAGCAAAAATCTCTACCGATATTATCGTTGGTTTTCCTGGCGAAACAGAAAAACAATTTCAAAATACTATTAAATTAGTCAAAGAAATTGGCTTTAAAAAGGCCTATATATCGGCCTATTCTTGCCGAGCCGGCACGGCGGCGGCTAAGCTCAAAGATGATGTATCCTCTGACGAAAAAAAAAGAAGAAAAAGAATCTTATTAAATATATTAAACAATGGACAATAAACTAATCGTCATTCTCGGACCAACTGCCTCTGGAAAATCCGACTTAGCCATTAAATTGGCTAAGAAATTTAACGGCGAAATAGTTTCAGCTGACTCTAGGCAAATATACCAAGAAATGGATATTGGAACGAATAAATTGACTCAAAAGCAAATGTCTGGAATAAAACATTATTTGATTGACCTAATTAAACCTGACCAAGAATTTACTTTGACTCAATACAAAAGATTAGCTATCAAAGCTATCAAAGATATTCAAAAGCGAGGCCAGCTTCCTTTTTTAGTTGGCGGGACTGGCTTATACATCCAGACAGTAGTTGATAATTTACAGATCCCGAGAGCTAAACCAGACAAAAAATTAAGAAACAAATTAGAAAAATTAAGCAATCAAGAATTATTACAACAACTTAAAAAAATAGATCCCTTGACTGCCGCGACCATTGATTTAAACAACAAAAGACGACTTATTCGAGCCCTGGAAGTTTGTCTAAAAACTAAAAAACCTTTTTCTCAACAAAGAAAAAAAGGTCAACCTCTTTTTGATGTTTGCCAAATCGGTCTCAAGTTAAATAAAAAAACTCTTGAGCGAAGAATCAATCAGCGAGTCGAACAAATGTTCAAAATGGGCTTAATCAAAGAAACAAAAAAATTAGCTAAAAAATATTCTCTTGACCGGCCAGCTATGTCAGGTATTGGCTACCAAGAAATAAATCAATATCTGCAGGGTAAAATCAACCTTAGACAAGCTAAAGCATTAATTAAACAACATACTCGACAATACGCCCGGCGACAGATGACTTGGTTTAAAAAAGATCAACGAATTAATTGGCTAAATTATTCTTCTTCTTGATAAGCTTCTTCTTTTTTTTGGCGAGCTGCTTCCAGTTTTTTCTGAAATTCTGCCTCTTGCTGATTCTTAAATTCTTCAAATGATGGTTTTTTATCCTCTTCGACTGCTTCTTTTTTTTCTTGACGATCTATTTTTTGTCTCTCAATAACCTCTTCTTCTTTTTTCTTTATATCTTCCTGATTTATTCCTTTCTCTATTTTTTCTGCCTCTTCTTTTTCTGTAAACCCGAAAGTCTCACCTTTTAAAAGTTTTTGTCTATGCTCTGGATTAGGCATAAGTTTAAAGGTGGTTAATTTATTTCTCGACCTTTATTTTTTCTTTTAAAATCTCTCCCACCACTTGGGGATTAGCTTGACCTTGACTATCGGACATTACTTTACCGATTAAAAACTGTAAGGCATTTTCTTTGCCAGCTTGATAATCTTTAACCGGCCCCGGGTTGCTTTTTATAATCCGGTCAACTATTTTGGCTAACTCTGCTTCATCACTAATCTGTCTTAATTTTTTATCTTCAACAATATGAGAAGGGTCAATGCCTGTTTGAAACATTTCTTGGAGAATTGTCTGGGCAGCTGAACTGGAAATTTCTTTTTGCTGAATTAGAGTAATAAATTCAGCAAAGTTTTCCGGGCTAATCTGACAATTTTCAATTCTTACTTTATTGGCTAATAATAGCTTTTGCAGTTCGGTCAAAAAATAATTAGCGGTCAGTTTTATTAATGGTTGTTTGTCGCTAATGGACTTAATTCTAAGCCAAGTTTCTAATTCAGAAACAACCTGCTCAAAGTAATCAGCTAAGCCCTTGCTATTCACTAAAGTATCAATATCAGCTTGAGGCAGTTTATATTCTTGAATAAATCTTTGGCGTCTGGCTTGGGGTAATTCTGGTAATTCGTTTGATAATCGTTGACTAATAGCTGATAAATTAGTCAAAGGAGGTAAATCTGGTTCAGGAAAATAACGGTAATCTTCAGCCTCTTCTTTAATTCGCTGCGAAAAAGTTCTCTGTTTATTTTCATCCCAACCTCTGGTTTCTTGAATAATTTTCTGGCCTGATTCTAATAAATCATTCTGTCTTTTAATTTCATAATCAACAGATCGTTCAACAGCCCGAAAAGAATTAAGATTCTTAATTTCTACTTTAGTACCTAAATCTCCTTTTTTCGGCTTAAGAGAAATATTTACTTCACAACGCATCTGTCCCTTTTCCATATTAGCCTCGGAAACTTCTAAATAACGTAGAATTATTTGTAATTCTTCGCCAAATTGCCGAGCTTGCTGACCAGAGTGAATATCCGGTTCAGTAACTAATTCCATTAGAGGTACGCCAGCCCGATTAAAATCAACTAAAGAATAATCAGCGCCGTCTGGATGAACTAATTTGCCGGTATCTTCCTCTAAATGAATTTCCCTAATTTTAATCTTTTTATCGTCAATCTCTAAAAAACCTTTATTCGAAAGAGGAAAATAAAGTTGAGAAATCTGATAATTTTTAGGCAGATCTGGATAGAAATAGTTTTTGCGGTCAAATTTTGAAGAATCAGCAACCTGACAATTTAAGGCCAAAGCTGTTTTAATAACATATTCCACGGCTTTTTGATTAATTACCGGCAGGCTGCCCGGATGGCCGAGACATATCGGACAGATATTAATATTAGGCTCTTTGGCTTCAGGGTCGTTAAGACAGTCGCAAAACATTTTACTAGCAGTTTTCAATTCAGCGTGTATTTCTAAACCAATAACTGGTTGATAGTTCATAGGTTAGGCTATAAGGCCTTAATTACATTCCTTAGTAGGAAAGCGACAGTCAGAGGACCAAGACCACCCGGCACTGGACTCAACCATTTAGCTTTATTCTTAACACTTTCTTGGTCAATATCACCGACTGCTTTCCCATTCTGTTTACTAATCCCCCCATCAATCAATATTGCTCCCTGTTTAATCATATCGCCTTTAATAACATTTGGCTGGCCTAAGGCAATAATAATAATATCGGCCTTTTTTAAATCTTCTATAAATTTAACCTCTCTTAACTGCGATTTGAGAGCTTGAGCAAAAATATCAGAGTTAACTAAGAGAGCAACTTTTTTATCAGTTAGATCTTGGCCAGTTTCCTCTAAAGCCCGTTTAATGGCTAAAATAAAAGGAGATTTAAATTGACTGCCCTTAACAAAGCCATCAACATCTTTGGCTGGTTTAATTGCCTGAATAACTTTATTGGCCGATATATTTTTAGGTAAAGGCATTTGGACTAAAATGCCATCTATTTGTTTGTTTTGATTCAAAGAATCAATTAAATCCAAAATCTCTTTTTCGGAAGTTTGCTCAAGCAAAAAATTTTTTCTAATTTCAATGCCAATTTTTTGGGCCGCCGCCTCTTTTTTCTGAATATATAAACGAGAGGCTGAATCGTGGCCGACTAAAATAACTGTTAAAATTGGCTTAAGTTTCTTTTTATCAATCTCTTCTTTTAAATCAGCCAAGATTCTATCAGCTATTTTTTTACCATTAATAATTTTCATAGAACCGGAAATCTTTTGGCTAATTTAATTACCTCTTGTTTAACTTTTTGCCTCAGTGACTGATTATTAATATCTTTAAGAATCTGGCAAAGCCAAAGACCAACTTGTTTGATTTCTTTTTCCTTTAATCCTTTAGTCGTCACAGCTGGCAGGCCAACCCTAATACCAGAAGTTTTCCATTTAGAACGTTTCTCATCAGGAATCACATTGCGATTAACATAAATATTAGCCGCTTCCAGAGCTTCTTGGGCTTGTTTGCCAGAAAAACCTGATTTAGTTAAATTGATTAAAATAAGATGATTGTCAGTGCCACCAGAAATCAAATTTAATCCTTGTTCTGAAAGCGTTTCGGCTAAAACTTTGGCATTTTTAACCACCTGTTCTTGGTATTTGACAAAATCCTTTTGTTGAGCTTCTTTTAAAGCCACTGCCTTGCCAGCAATTTCATTCTGCAAAGGACCGCCTTGTAAGCCCGGAAAAACCGCTTTATCTATTTTATCAGCTATTTCCTTACTCTGGGAAAGAATCAAACCGCCCCGGGCGCCTCTTAAGGTTTTGTGAGTTGTCGCGGTAACCAGATCACAATAAGGAAAAGGACAAGGATGGAGACCAGCGGCAACTAAGCCGGCTATATGAGCAATATCGCCCATTAAATATGCTTTGACTTGTTTGGCAATCTGACCAAACTTAGAAAAATCAATCTGACGGGGATAACTGGAAGCGCCGGCAATAATCAGCTTGGGTTTTTCTTTTTGAGCCATCTTTTTGACCTGGTCAAAATCTATTTGTTCGGTTTTCTTATCCAAGCCATAAAAAACAAAGTCATAGAAGCGGCCGGAAAAATTAATCGGCGATCCATGGGATAAATGACCGCCTTGGTCAATGTGCATAGCCAAAACCTTATCGCCTGGATTAAGCAGGGCAAAATAAACTGATTGATTAGCCTGTGAGCCAGAATGGGGCTGAACATTAGCATAATTGGCCTTAAATAGTTTTTTAGCCCGGCTAATGGCTATTTTTTCAATATGGTCAATAAAACGCTGGCCAGAATAATATCTTTTTTCCGGATATCCTTCAGCATAGCGAGCGCTTAAAATACTGCCGACTGCCTGGCGCACGGCTGGACTAGCATAATTATCAGCCGCAATCAAATTAAGCCCCTCTTGATGACGGTTAAATTCCTGTTTAATCAAATTAAAAATCCTTGAATCAGTTTTTTCAAGCGATTCCTTCATACTCTAATGCTACAATATAATTAGGGAAAAATAAAGTCCTATTGACATAACCTATTAAATTATTATTATTAAGTTATTGTTCATTAACATAATAAACCCAAATAAAGAAAAAAGGAGGTGTGTTTTTATGAAATATAAAGAATTTTCCGAAAGGAAGTCAGATAGTCAGTATCGAGAGCTTCTTAAGCGAATCAAGACTGAAGGAGAAAAAGTTTTTGCTCAACAAGATGAGGAAGCACTGATGGTTTTAGGTCATATGATGCGCTTTAAATTAGCCAATGGATTTCCTGTTATTACTGAACGGGATCTAGTTAGCGCTATTCAAGGACACCCATCTCAATTCCAAATGGCCATTGGCGAACTCTGCGCTTTCTTAAATGGCGCCAGAACCTTGGAGGAAATGAAAAAATTTGGTTGTGGCTGGTGGTCACGTTGGGTAACTGCTAAAAAATGCGCTAAGCGAGGACTTGAACCAGGTGATCTTGGCCCAGGGTCCTATGGCCCAGCCTGGCGAAATTTTCCTACTGCCGAAGGGAAACCCTTTGACCAAATAACCCACTTAATTGAGCAAATCAATGAGCTCCCCCAGCTTCGTACCCACATTGTCTCACCTTGGATTCCTCAGTATCTTGGACGCGGACGAGTGAAGCAGCAAAAAGTAGTAGTGGTGCCTTGTCATGGTTTCTTTCATGTCGTGATAAATACCTACACTAACGAACTTTCACTTCATCATTTCCAGCGAAGCGCTGATGTGCCGGTTGGCCTTGTCTTTAATCTCATCCAATATGCGGCCTTAACGCTGATGATTGCCCAAGTCACTAATTATAAAGTCAAAGAATTTGTCTATACAACCTCTGATACTCACATTTTCTTAAGTCAAATGAACGATGTGAACGAACTTCTTACAACCGAGCCGCAGCCATTTCCCACAGTAACAGTTGATTCAACAGTTAAAGATATCTTCGCTTTTAGACCGGAACATTTTAAGATAACCGACTATAAACCACAACTATCAAGGAGGACAATATGGACACCAGTTTAACTATTTCAATTATTGCGGCCGTGGCTGAAAATAGTGTCATCGGCCAAGATGGCAAAATCCCTTGGAATTTACAAAGCGACCTACAACGTTTTGCCGAATTGACTAAAGGTCATAAGATTATCGTTGGCCGAAAAACTTATCAGTCTATCATCAAACGGCTAGGTCATCCTTTAATTGACCGCCAAACCATTGTCATGACGCGGAAAAAAAACTTTCCAGTAGCGGATAAGTGCGAGGTAGCCACATCATGGAAAGAAGTTTTAGAGAAGGTGCGCGGTGAAAAAGAAGTATTCGTTATTGGCGGGGCCAAAATTTATGCCATAGCCATTCCATACGCCAAACGAATGTATATCACCAAAGTGCATATTCAATACAAGGGCGATACACTTTTCCCTCGGTCTCTGTTCAATGTTGCCGAGTGGCAGGAGATTTTTTATGAACCGCATATCCGTGACCAAAATAATGAACACGACTACACTTTTGCGATCTTTGAAAGAAAAAAACAAACTGTCAACTCAAAAGGAAAACCAGAAAGTTTCGTCAATCTAGATAATGCGCGAGTTGAAGAACAATACAAGATAATGGAGATTATTCAAGAAGAAGGATTTTGCCCTTTTTGTCCTGAGAACATTTCCAAAAGCCAGCTTAAACCGGTCATCAAACAAGGTAAATACTGGCATATAAGAGAGAACCAATGGCCGTACGAAAATACTCGGACACATCTCATAATCATCCATAATACTCATGTAGAAAAACTTTCCGAAATTAGTCCGGAAGCTGCTAAAGAGTTCTTTGAACTCGCCAAATGGGTTGAAGATAAATATCAGATATTGGGCGGAGCTATTGGATTACGTTTTGGTGATTTTCATTTAAATGGAGGGACAGTTTTTCATCTTCACGTGCATATAATTACGGCGGATATAACCAATCGAGACGACCCAGGCTATCAACCAGTACGTTTTCGGGTTGGCTGAATAAACAAAAAGGCCCCATCGTCTAGTAAATTAACTAGAAGATGGGGCTATTTATTTTACCAAGATAATTTCTACTCTTTGACTGTGAAGAATTCGTTCTCCGTCTAACATAGCATACCCTAATTTAAAATAACATTTCTTAATGCCAGAATAAGCAACGAGCTTGGCACAAGTCGGACAAGGAAAGGTGGTTATGTATAGATCAGCGCCTTTGGTTGATATTCCATTCATGGCTGCCTCACTAATAAGCCGTGCTTCGGCATGCATATCAGTAGTAAGTTCAATATGTAGCCCTTTTTTAAAAAAACTACGTGGGTCACCCTCCAGATATGGCATTCGCGGTGAAGGAACTTGGCGGTTATATCCCACCAGAAGAATCTCTTTGTCATAAGCGATAACTGCCCCTACCTGCCGCCACCAATTAGAGGCCTTTTTAGCTTCTTCGGCAGCATAAGAAAGCATTTCAGCAACAAATCCTTCAAAAGGAACTATCCGATCACAACTTATTTCTTTTTGAGCAACAGATCTACTCCTATCCCAACGAAGAAAAACAGAATCAAATTCAACAGTACAATCACTAAGATACTTTTTGGCTAACTCACGGCACTCATCTTCGTCTGGCATAATGACTATCGATCCCATCGATCGAATATGATTTAAAGTTCGATGATCGGCAATATCGACCTTAGAGAAAAGATACCAACTCTGGATAGCGCATTTAATCTGTTCGGGCGTCAAGGCCCGAATATCTTTCCTTGATAAATGATCAAATTCCTGAATCAGCTCTCGGCCAAAAAGGTAAAGAACTTGGACTTGAGAAGTATATTTCTCAAAGAATTGCCAATATCCTTGATGGAGTACTGGAATATAAGCCAGAATAGTTTTTTTCATTATACACCTCCAGTCAAGTCATCAAGAAACTTATAAACTTCTTCAACTACTGTCTTTAATCGTTCTTTTATCTTGTCAGCCGGTTCGATTAAAATACTTCTAACTTTGGCTGTTGTTGAGGTAATCGCCTGCGACTTAAGGAGTATAATATCTCCGCAAAACTCACGAAGATCATCTAAGTCCTTTTCTTTATATTCTCTTTCAGTAGCAATTAAAATACCTGGCCGTATGGTCTTGATAAGATGCCATTTAGGGTCTTCGACTTGTTTCAAAAAAACTATATCTACGTGTCGACTGTGGCAAAGAATCTCCATTCTTTCTTCTTCATTAACAATCGGCCGATGAGGACCCTTTTTTCCCTTTACCTTTTTGTCACTATCAACACCAACGACTAAGAAATCGCCGTATTGCTTCGCCTTTTCAAGATACCGACTGTGACCAACATGAAATAGATCAAAAGTCCCAGAGGTCAAAACTATCTTTAAACCTAACTGCTTACAAGAAGCAATTTTTTCTGCCAGTTGATTATAATCCTGAAAAATTCTTCCCTTAACATTTGAACCAGGTCCAAAAATATCATGCATTATTCTAGACATTCTAATCACCATCCTTTCTTTAATTTTTAATGAACATAAAGGGACAGATTAATTTCTGTCCCTCCAACTAACTTTTTTTAAACTTGCTTTCTATTTTACTTCAATGCCCATACTGCGGGCGGTTCCTTCAATAATTTTTTCCGCCTGCTCAATTGAGTAAGCATTCAAATCAGTCATTTTCTTTTCAGCAATCTGTCGAATTTGTTCCTTGGTTATCTTACCTACCTTATTCTTTAATGGTTCACCTGAACCTTTTTCCAAGCCAGCTGCTTTTTTCAAAAGTTCGGCCGCCGGCGGTGTTTTTAATTTAAAATCAAAAGTCCTGTCTTCGTAAACAGTAATTTCCACTGGAATAATATCACCCGTTTTATCTTTAGTCGCTTCATTAAATTTACTACAAAAGTCTTGGATATTCAAGCCCTGTTGACCCAAAGCCGGCCCTATTGGTGGGGCTGGATTAGCTTGACCAGCTGGAATTTGTAGTTTAATGATAGCTTTGATTGGCTTCATAATTTCTTTACTTGTAGAAAATCCAATTCTACTGGTGTCTCCCGACCAAACATAGAAACCAAAACTTTAATCTTGCCTCGCTTCTCGTCAATTTCGGAAATTTTACCGTCAAGATCTTTAAATGGCCCATCAACAATTTTGACTGGATCATCAACTGCCACATCAATCTTGTATTTAGGCTCCTTGACGCCCATCCGCTTTTTGAGATCTTTGATTTCTTCTAGAGAAATAGGGGTCGGCAAAGTTCCTGCTCCAATAAAACCAGTTACTCGCGGCGTATTCCTAACCACATACCAAGAATCATCAGTAACAATCATTTCCACTAAAACATAGCCGGGATAAACTTTTTCTTCCTCTATTACTCGCTTGCCTTTCTTAATCTTAATTTTCTTCTCAGTCGGAACTAAAACATTAAAAATCTTATCTTCCATACCCATTGATTCAATGCGCTGCTTTAAATTTCTAACCACTGCTTCTTCATAGCCGGAATAAGTATGAAGAACATACCAATTTTTCCCTTGTTGAATTTGTCTAGGCATATTAAATTACGAACTTATCAAGCAAATAAGTAAACAAAAAATCCAAGCCGCCTAAAAAAGCCGCCACCCCTAAACTTAAACCAATAACAATTAAAGTATATTTAATTGTTTGTTGACGGGTCGGCCAAGTCACCCGCTTTAATTCAACGCGGACTTCTTTAAGAAATTTTATACCTTTTTTAGGCAATTGGTTAATTTTCATGGATTTTATCTTATCTTAGCCCATTGAAAGTGTCAAGTTTAATTATATATCCAAGTTCTTTACTCTCTTAGCATGGGTCTGGATAAATTTCTTTCGAGGCAAAACTTCATCGCCCATTAAAATGTCAAAAATCCTATCAGCTTCTTTAGCGCTTTCAACAGTTACCTGTTTCATGACTCGATTAGCCGGATCCATAGTTGTCTCCCATAATTGTCCGGGGTTCATTTCTCCTAATCCTTTATAACGCTGAACATTGATTCCTTCTTTACCTAAAGAAGAAAGAATTCTCTCTTTATCTGTTTCTGTATAACCATATTCTATTTTCTTCCCTTTTTGCAAACGATAAAGAGGTGGCTGGGCAATATAAAGATAACCCTGTTCAATAATTCCAGGAAAATAACGGTAAAATAGAGTTAAAAGCAAAGTTCTAATGTGGGCCCCATCAACATCAGCATCAGTCATAACAATCACCCGATGATATCTTAATTTATTAATATCAAATTCTTCCGCAATAGCCGCTCCTAAAGCAATAACTAAAGCCTTAATTTCTTTAGAAGTCAAGGCGCGGTCTAACCTGGTTTTCTCTACATTGAGAATTTTCCCCCGCAAAGGCAAGATGGCCTGAAATCTTCGGTCGCGACCTTGTTTGCTACTTCCGGCGGCTGAATCTCCTTCAACAATATAAATCTCTGATTCTTCGGCTCGGCGAGAGGAACAATCAGCTAACTTACCCGGCAAAGCCAACCCTTCTAAAATTCCTTTACGAATAACTGTTTCCCGGGCGGCGCGAGCTGCTTTGCGGGCCTTAGCCGCCAAAATACATTTTTCCATAATTGCCTTAGCATCTTGTGGATTCTTTTCTAAAAATTCTTCAAGACCGTAAGAGGTAACTACCTCAACAGCTAGTCGCGCTTCGGGGTTGCCCAGTCGAGCCTTGGTCTGTCCTTCAAACTGAGGCTCCTTTAATTTAACGCTAACCACAGCCGTTAACCCCTCTCGAACATCTTCGCCACTTAATTTATCATCTGAATTTTTTGAAAAACCATTCTTAGCAGCATAATTATTAAGAGTTCTAGTCAGAGCAGTTCGGAAACCAGTTAGATGCATCCCTCCCTCACCAGTGTGAATATTATTAGCAAAACCTTCTTCATATCCTTGAATATCATCAGTATATTGTAAAGCGACTTCCACTAAAATATCTTGTTCTTCCCTGGAAACATAAAAAATATGTTCGTGTTTCGGTTCCTCGCCGCGATTTAAATAATCAACATAAGAGACCAGACCACTGTCAAAATAAAAAACATAATCCTTTAAAGATTTACTTCTTTGGTCAATTATCTTTACCTTGGTGGCCGGAGTTAAGTAGGCCTGTTGCCTTAAATGTTCTAAAATCTTCCGCCAATTAAATTTTACTTCCTTAAAAACCTCTGGGTCTGGATCAAAAATTACTGTCGTTCCGTTTTGCTGGCACTTACCATCTCTTTTAACTTTAGTTTTAGCTTTTCCCCGAGAATATTCCTGGCTGTATTTTATGCCATTGCGACAAACTTCTACCCTCATCCACTTAGAAAGAGCGTTAACTACTGAAACACCAACCCCATGCAAGCCACCAGCAATTTTATAGGACTGGCCGCCAAATTTGGCTCCGGCATGAAGAGTAGTCATAACTGTCTCCAAGGCAGATTTTTTGGTCTGAGGATGTTTTTCCACTGGGATACCTCGACCGTCATCAGTAATTTTAACTCTATTATTAGTTAATAGACTTACTTCAATTTCCTTAGCGAATCCGGCAATTGCTTCGTCTAATCCATTATCAACACACTCCCAAATTAGGTGATGTAAACCCTCTGGACCAGTTGAGCCAATATACATTCCTGGCCGGCGACGGACCGGCTCCAATCCCTCTAAAACATATATATCTTTTGCTTCGTAGGTTGAGTTCATTTTCTTATTTCCCATCCCTTCTCTTCTTCCAAGGCCTTGATAATTTTTTCTTGCCAGGCATTAATTTCTTTATCAGTTAAAGTATGGTCATCAGATTGATAAATAATGTGAAAAGCTAAATTCTTTTTATTATCAGGAATTTCTTCGCCCTCATACATATCGAACAAATCAACATCGCGCACCAGAGAACCACCGGCCGCGTTAATCAAATTAAGCACTTCAACTACTTTAGTTCCTCGGTCAACCAAAAGAGCAATATCTCTGACCACGGCTGGATATTTAGAAGGTGGTAGATAAATTCTCTCTTCAGTAGCCAATTTAACTATTTTTTCAAAATCCAGCTCAAAAATATTATCACCAAGCCAACCCAATAAATCATTTCCCACCCTTACTTTTGCTCTAATATTTTCCCCTGAGGCTTCATCGTACCAAACAT
>CAZMCO010000002.1:19197-22395 GCA_964565215.1 uncultured Candidatus Saccharibacteria bacterium
CCCACCCTTACTTTTGCTCTAATATTTTCCCCTGAGGCTTCATCGTACCAAACATCAGTAATCCGCAGTTTATTCAACAAGGTTTCAATAACTCCCTTAAGGCGATAAAAATCTGCTGGAAACAAAACCAGGCCCAATCTTTTTTTCTCAATGATCTTACTCTTTTTTTTGGCAAAAACTTTGCCAATTTCAAATAGTTTTACTTCTTTAAAATACTTTTTATTACTTTCTATATTCTTAAGTAAATTACTCGTTAAATTGGACCTTAAATATTTTTGCTCTTGACTGACCGGATTAAGCACCTCTACTTCTTCTTTGTTATTAACAAAAGAATAATTATATACTTCTGAAAAACCGAGGTTAACCAAAATATCTCTAATCTTATTCTGATAAACTAAATCTTCATTTCTGGCTGAAGGAATTAAAGTTGCCCTTGGCAACTGACTAGGAATTTTCTCAAAGCCATAAATACGGCCAATTTCCTCAATTAAATCTTCAGGGATAGAAACATCAATTCTTCTAGTAGGAATAACTACTTGAAAATTAGGCCTAATCTCAAATTCTAATCTAGTTAAAATATCTTTGATTTCTTTTTCAGATATCTTTATTCCTAATAAACTTTTTACTCGCCCAATATCTAATTTAACTTTCTTGGGCCTGACTTTACTTGGATAAACATCAACTATTCCCTTAAGAACTTGCCCACCGGCTATTTCCTGAATTAAATAAGCCGCCATATCAATCGCTTCTTGGGTTAAATTGGGATCTATTTGATGTTCAAAACGCCAAGAAGCATCTGTTTCCAATTTCAATTGTTTAGACCCTTGCCTAATGATTTGGGGAGAAAAATTAGCTGCTTCCAAGATTATTTTTTTGGTTTGTCCATCAATCCCTGGCCCTTGACCTCCTTTAATGCCAGCCAAACAAACCGGATTTTTCTCATCAGCAATAACTAAAACATTCTCATCTAAATCATATTTTTCATTATCTAAAGTAGTTATTTTTTCTCCTTTTTTAGCCCGGCGGACAATAATTGTTTTAACTTTATCAGCGTCAAAGGCGTGCAAGGGCTGGCCAGTTTCCAACATAACGTAATTAGCAATATCAACTACATTACTGATTGGCCGCAGACCGCAAACTTTGAGCCGCTCCTGAAGCCATTGAGGAGAGAGACCTACTTTAATGTTAATTAAAGCCCGGGCTGTATAGCGGGGACAAAGATTTTTATCCTTAACCTCTACTTTGAGAAAATCTTTAATTGGCTGACTCATGGATTTAATTTTTTTAGCATATTCAATGGGCTTGAATGAATATTTTAAAAGAGCGGCTACTTCTCGAGCAATCCCCCAGTAACTTAAGCAATCATGGGCCCGGTTAGGCAAGACATCTATATCTAAGAGATAATCCTTGCCAACCCGCTTAACCAATTCTGTTTCAAAAGAATGCATAGTTAATAAATCAGCCAATTTGGCTGGTTGAGGCAGCTTCTCTTTTATTAAATCCTGTAGCCAGTTATATGATATTTTCATTAAAATTGTTTTAAAAATCTCAAATCACCAGAATAGAATAATCTAATATCATCAATTTGATACTTAAGCATAGCCAACCGGTCCAAGCCAACGCCGAAAGCAAATCCTTGCCATTTATCCGGAGTATAACCAACTGCTTTAAAAACATTAGGATGAACCATACCCGCCCCCATAATTTCCAGCCAATCTTTGTCATTTCTTTTAATGTCAACTTCAAAACTTGGTTCGGTAAAAGGAAAATGACCTGGCCGTAAGCGCATTTTTACCCCTGAACCAAAAAATCGCTTTAAGAATTCCTCAATCACTCCTTTAAAATTAGTCATTGAAACATCTTGACCAACCATTAATCCTTCTACCTGATAAAATTGAACATCATGAGAAGCATCAGTGGCTTCGTGACGAAAACAGCGACCAGGCACAATAATCCGCAAAGGCGGCTTATGTTTTCCCATATAGCGGGCCTGCATGGGCGAAGTATGAGTCCGCAAGAGCAAACCAATATCCTTTAACCAAAAAGTGTCCCATAAATCTCTGGCTGGATGGTTTTTAGGAATATTTAAAGCATCAAAATTATAATACTCGTTTTCTATTTCCGGACCATCAACCACTGAAAAACCCATTGATTGAAAAATCTCTTCTAATTGTTGTTGGACCAAGCTAATCGGATGAAGATGACCTTCTGAAGGTAAAATTCCCGGGACGGTTACATCAATCCATTCTTTATCCTGCCCGCCTTTGACGGAAAACTTTTTGCTTTTTGCTTTAATTGCCTCTTCTAAATCTTGCTTAAGCTGATTAGCTAATTTGCCTTTTTCTTTCCGTTCTTTGGCTGGCAAATCTTTTAGAGAACGCAAAACATTAGTCAGTTCACCTTGCCGACCAAAATAATTTCGATATATTCCTTCTAAATTCTTTAAATCTTTAGCTTGTTCTATTTCTTTTATGGCTTTTTGTTTGAGCTGATTAAGCATAGTTTATTTTTTAGCCAGCCGCCATTCAGCCAGACCAACCAAAGCAACTAAAATTAATAAATACCACCAAGCTAATATTCGCTGGCTCTGTAAAATTAAAGCGCTAATTAGAATTAAATTTAAAAGGATAGCTTGGCGAAAGGAGGCTTCTAACTGATGATTAGGCAGAATTCTTTTTTGAGAAAACCACCTAATTGCTAAACCAATTAAGGTAAGCAAGCTGGTTGAAACGATAAATAAACTTAAATAAAAGAGAGTAAGAATAAGAGAATTGGCTGAAAATGGGTCGAAATAAACTAAAATAGCCACTAAACAGGCGCTGGCTAATAAAACAGCTAAAATCAATCCCGCTAAATAAACCGAGATGCTCATAATATTTATTCCACTATTATTTTAACCTATTTAGAGAAACAAAACAAGTCCTTGTCATATCTCAAATTATCTCTTATAATACTAAAGCGGAGTAGAGAAGTAGTATCTCGTGAGGCCCATAACCTCAAGACCCGGGTGCAACTCCCGGCTCCGCAACAAGATTTTTTATGGCGGTGTAGCTCAGTGGTTAGAGCAGCGGAATCATAATCCGCGTGTCGGGGGTTCAAATCCCTCCACCGCTACTAAAATGGGGACGTAGCTTAGCCCGGTTTAAAGCGTCTGCTTGTCACGCAGGAGATCGTGGGTTCAAATCCCATCGTCCCCGC
>CAZMCO010000002.1:22495-56654 GCA_964565215.1 uncultured Candidatus Saccharibacteria bacterium
GATGGAAGAAGTCATAAAAGTTATGATGATTATGGACCACATGATTATGGCGAAGGCGGCGGAACATCTGACTGTAAATATGGATGCGGATGCTGGATGGGACCAGCTCGTTCAGACGGACCGCCAGGGATAGACCCTTTTGGGCATTGCCCTGACAACCCAGTAGATGGGCAAAGGCAACCAGGAAAAGAAGATTATGAGGATTGTGTCAATGGACTGATCAAGAAACTGGAATCAGAACTCTATGCAGCAAAAGAATCTGTCAAGATTGTGGAAACTGCCAAAAAGTCAACCAAGGTTGACCTGGCTTGCCAGCTTGAAGAAAAGCAAGAGGAATTGTCCCAAATAAAGATTCTTTTGAAAAAAGCTCTGTATTCTATTCAATCAATCTCTCAAGAAATTTCATCCAAGATAGAAAACTAACCATCTAATCCTAAATCAATAAAAATAGCCCAGTTATAATTGGATTCTCCAAGAATAACTGGGCTTTTTATATTTCTAAAGGGCTTCTAGGTTTTCTAAGGCGCCTTGGTAGACTTCCACGGCTCGTTGGGCTTGGGAATGGGTTAGATGAAAATCCGGCTGATGAACAATCTGGTTGCGAAGTTTATGGGCCTGCCAAATTTCATTAAGATTAACTGCCTGGGCTGGCGTCAATTGTTTTAATCTCTCCCCCATGTCTTGACCTTGATAGCCGATTCTTTTAAGCAAGTCATCAAAAATTTTATCTGCTTCAATGACTGCCAATTTATAACTATTCTCATCATCTTTGGCTAATTTGGCTAAAACTGTTTCCCATTTTTTAACCATTGCCTTTTTAGGGAAAATCGGCTCATTGACACTTTGACTAATCATCTCTAAAGATTTCCTAAGTTGTTCCCTAATTTGAAAAATTAAAATAATAGCCACCGCTAAAAGTAATAAAGAAAAAAATAAAGAAATAATCTTTAAAGGGAAAATAACCCTCGGCCAATCTAGCGAAGTTAGATAAATAGAAAAATCTTCGTAAAAATCAAGTAGAGTGGTTCTCATGCATTTGAGCTACTTTAAGAATTTTTTCTTCTTCAAAATGCCGGCCAATAATCTGTAAACCAATTGGCAATTTGCCTTTTTTACCGCAAGGAATAGATACGGCTGGTAAACCGGCTAAATTAGCCGAGACCGTATAAATATCAGAAAGATACATTGAAATCGGATCATCTATTTTTTCACCAATTTTAAAAGCAGTGGTTGGGGCAGTCGGCGTCATTAAAACATCTACTTTTTCAAAGGCCTTAGTAAAATCTTCTTTAATCAGGGTCCTTACTTTCTGGGCTTTCAAATAATAGGCCTCGTAATAGCCAGCTGACAAAGTATAAGTTCCCAGCATAATTCTTCGCCTGACTTCATCACCAAACCCTTGCTGACGGGTTTTTAGATAACCTTCTAAAAGGTGACCAACTCTTTCTGAAAGACCGTATTTAATACCATCATAACGAGCTAAATTAGCTGAGGCCTCAGCTGGCATAATAATATAATAAACGGCTAAAGCATATTCTGTATGGGGCAAGCTTATTTCTATAATTTTAGCTCCCATTTTTTCGTATTGAGAAATGGCTTTTCTAACTATTTTTTCCACGGCTGGATCAATGCCCTTGATAAAATATTCTTTGGGCAGACCGATTTTTAAATTTTGAATTTTGAATTTTGAATTTTGAATTTCATCTGGGGGATTTAAGCTAGTTGAATCCATTTCATCCTGTCCGCTAATCACTTTAAAAACTATTTGAGCATCTTCAGCTGTTTTGGCCATTAGGCCAATTTGGTCTAAGGAAGAAGCAAAAGCAATTAAGCCATAACGGGAAACCCGACCATAGGTTGGCTTTAATCCAACTACCCCGCAAAAAGAAGCTGGCTGGCGAACAGAACCACCCGTATCAGAGCCTAAAGCATAAATACACTGTTTAGACGCCAAAGCAGCCGCTGAACCGCCCGAAGAACCGCCTGGCACCCGCTCCAAATCATGAGGATTTTTAGTTGGACCAAAGGCGGAATTTTCCGTAGAAGAACCCATGGCAAATTCATCTAAATTGGTTTTGCCAATAATGACTGCTCCAGCTTTCTTTAGTCGTTTGATTGCCGTGGCATCGTAAGGAGCTAGATAATTTTCTAAAATCTTTGAACCGGCCGTACATTTAACTCCTTCAACCAAGATGATATCTTTAATGGCCACAGGCAGGCCGGCCAACCAGTCAATTTTTTCCTTATTAGCAATCTTTTTATCTATTCTTTTGGCTTGTGATAGAGCTAATTCTTCAGCCAAAAACAAATAAGCATGAATCTTATTATCTGTTTTCTTAATTTGATTCAAAACCGCCTCGGTCAATTCAACAGTCGAGAATTCTTTTTTCACTAAACCTTGATGGGCTTGTTTAATACTAAGTTGGTTTAAAGACATAAATTATAAAACCGCCTTGACCTTAAGATAGCCGTCTTTTGTCTCCGGCGCTAACTCTAATAATTTTTCCCCCTCTCTTTTGCTTTTAGCTCGGCCTTTATCTGGCCGGCTAACATTTTCCAAGCCAGTTACTTGGGCAGTTGGCTCAACTTTCTCTGTTTTGACTTCATTTAATTTCTCAACAAAATCCAAAACAGCCGAAAGTTCTTTTTGGAATTTTTTTCGCTCTTTTTCAGTCAGACCCAAACGGGCCAATTTGGCAATATGTTTTATATCCATCTTATTATAACATTCTTAAAAACTCTTTTTCTTTAATAATCTTAATTCCTAATTTCTTAGCTTTATTATATTTTAAGCCCGGTTCTTTGCCCACCATAACAAAATCTGTTTCTTTAGAAACAGAACTGGAGATATCGCCGCCTAGCTCCCTAATTTTTGCCTTAGCTTGTTCACGGGTAAATTTATCTAATTGACCAGTCAAAATAAAGGTCTGACCCAAAAATTTTCTCTTAACTGTCTTAATTTCTATTATTTTGAGGCCAGCTTTGATTAATTTATCTAAAAATCGCTGATTGTTCTTATTATTAAACCACTTAAAAATACTTTGAGCAACTACTTGACCAATATCTTTAACCCTGGAAAGTTCTTCTAAGCTGGTTTTTTTTAATTTTCCTAAGGAGCCAAAATGGTTTGCTAAGCTAATAGCCGTTTCCTCGCCAACATGACGAATGCCTAAGGCATAAATAAATTTGGCCAAAGAAATCTTCTTACTTCTGACAATTGATTCAATTAAATTAGCCGTTGATTTTTCAGCAAAACGTTCCAAAGGAACTAAATCTCCCTGTTTTAAAGAAAAGAAGTCAGTTGCCTTAGTCACTAAGCCCTCATCCATTAATTGTTCAACAATTTTGGGCCCCAGACCTTCAATATCAAAGGCCTTTTTAGAAGCGAAATGAATCAATTGTTTTTTCTGTTGAGCGCCGCATTTTTTATTAGTACAACGATGAACTGCTTCTCCTTTTGGCCGGATAACCTTAGAACCGCAAACCGGACATTTTTTAGGCATCTGAAATTTCTTTTCCTTGCCTGTTCGTAACTTCTTAATTACCTTAACCACATCAGGAATAACATCGCCGGCTCGCTGAACAATGACTGTATCACCTATTTTAACGTTCAATCGTTTTATCTCATCTTCATTATGAAGAGTGGCTCGAGTAACTAAAGTGCCACCTATCCGAACTGGTTTTAGATAAGCCACTGGGGTCAAAGCCCCAGTCCGACCAACTTGAACAACAATATTTTCAATAAGACTGGTTGCCTCTTTAGCTGGAAATTTAAAAGCAATGGCTCCCCGCGGCGCTTTACCAACCACGCCTAATTTCTTAAAAAGTTCATTATTATTAAGACTAATGACTATCCCGTCAATCTGATAAGGTAGTTTTTCTCTAATCCGGTTAATTTTTTGGCGGAATCTAATTACCTCATCTAAATTAGAACAATATTGGCCCTGGTCAACCTTAAAACCTAAAGATTGAGCAATCTGATGCTCTTCTTGGTGGGTTTTTTGGCCAAGATTAGTAATTAAATCGTAAGCTAAAAAATCCAATTGCCGTGCCGCAGCTATTTTCGGATCAAGCTGCCTGATACTGCCGGCGGCGGTATTGCGCGGGTTAGCATAAAGAGGCAGGCCTTTTCTCTGACGCTCTTGATTAACTTTAACAAAGGCCTTTTTAGTCATATAGACCTCGCCGCGTATTTCTATTTTTCCCTTTTTAGTCGTAAATAATCTTAAAGGAATTGAGTTAATTGTTTTCAAATTTTGAGTAACATCTTCGCCAATCAGACCATCACCCCGAGTCGCCCCCTGAATAAAAATACCGTTTTTATAAACCAAGGTAATGGCAAAACCATCTATTTTTAATTCAGCGAAATAATCAAGTTTTTGATGAGGAACTAATTTTTGAATTCTTTCCTGCCAGGCCTGAAATTCTTCCTTATAAAAAACATCTTCTAAAGAAAGCATCCGCTTTTTATGTTTAACTTTAACAAATTTATCTAAGGCCCGTCCGCTGACCCGCTGAGTCGGCGAATCCGAAGTAATTAAATCCGGATACTCTTGTTCTAATTTATACAACTCATGCTTCAAAGAATCAAAAGCGGCATCAGAAATATCTGGCTTATCCAAAACATGATACAAATAGTTGTGTTGATTAATAACTTTTCTTAATTTAGCTATTCTCTTCTTGGCTTCCGCCTTGGTCATATTATCTAATTATACTCTGGTTGCCAGAAAAATTAAAGATGATATAATCAAATTGACTTATGAAATTTACCCATCTTCACGTTCACAGTCACTATAGTTTATTGGATGGTCTGGCTAAAATAGACCAGCTTTTAGATGCTTGTCAGGAATTAAAAATGCCATCCATTGCTTTAACTGATCATGGCTCCATGTACGGAGTAGTTGAGTTTTACCAAAAAGCCAAGAAAAGAGGCATTAGGCCTATTTTAGGAAGCGAAATATATTTAGCGCCTAATGGAATGGAGCAAAAAAGACCAAATATTGATAACAAACATTACCACTTAGTCCTTTTAGTTAAGAATAAACAAGGTTATCGCAACTTAGTTCAATTAACCACCAAGGCCTATTTAGAAGGATTTTATTACAAACCCCGCATTGACAAAGAGCTGCTTAAAAAACACTCTGATGGCTTAATTGCTCTTTCGGGCTGTTTGTCTGGTGAAATTCCTAAAAAGATTATGGCTGGCCAATTAGAAGAAGCGGAAAAGCTGGCTCTGGAATATAAAAAAATATTTGGCCCAGGCAATTTTTATTTAGAAATCCAGCATCATCCGGGACTTTCAGGGCAAGAAACAGTAAATGATGCTTTAATTAAAATCAGCCAAAAATACAAGATTCCTTTAATAGCCACCAATGATGTCCATTACATCAAATCAGAGGACGCGGAAGCTCAAGATGTTTTAATGGGTATCCAGACCGATAAACGGCTATCTGATCAAGATCGGCTAACTATGAGAAAAGATGATTTCTCTTTACGACCCATAGAGCAAATGGTTAAAGATTTCAAAAAAACACCGGAAGCCATTGATAATAGCCAAAAAATTGTTGAAAAATGTAATTTTGAATTTGAATTAGGCAAAATTCACTTACCTCATTTTGAAGTACCTCATGGTCAAACAGCTGATGGACTCTTAAAGAAAATTTGTCGACAAGGATTAAAAAACCGCTATGGTTCTCGTCCAGCTAAAGAAGTTTTAGATCGGCTTAATTATGAATTTGAAGCAATCAAAGAAACTGGCTTTGCTTCTTATTTCTTAATCGTCCAGGATTTTGTTAATTGGGCTAAATCGCAAAATATTGTCGTTGGTCCAGGCCGTGGTTCGAGCGCCGGTTCTTTAGTCTCTTATCTCTTAAATATCACTGACATTGATCCTTTGAAATATAATTTACTTTTTGAAAGATTTTTAAATCCTGGCCGAACTAGCAGTATGCCTGATATTGATTTGGACTTTGCTGATGACCGAAGAGATGAAGTAATTGAATATGTTAGAAATAAATACGGCCAGAATCATGTGGCCCAAATTATTACCTTTGGGACCATGGCTGCCCGAGCGGCGGTTCGCGATGTTGGCCGAGTTCTTGATTATTCCTATAATTTCTGCGACCAGATAGCCAAAATGATTCCTTTTGGCTTAAATTTAGAAAGAGCCATTTATGAATCGCCAGAACTCCACAGCAGTTACGAATCAGATGAAAATACCAAACGACTGATTGATATGGCGATGAAGTTAGAAGGAGTAGCCCGTCATGCTTCAACTCATGCGGCTGGTGTAGTTATCACCAAACAAGATATTAATAATTTAGTTCCCCGTCAACATCCAACTCAAGATGACCAAACCATTGTCAGTCAATACGAAATGCACTCCATTGAGGATTTAGGTCTTTTAAAAATGGATTTTCTTGGTCTAAAAACTTTAACGGTTATCCAAAACACTCTTAATCAAATTAAAGAATCCACTGGCCAAGAAATTAACTTAGCTAATTTACCTTTAGATGACCGCAAAACCTTTCAATTATTCCGACAAGCTAATACTACCGGTGTTTTCCAATTAGAAAGTTCGGGTTTTAAAAGGTATCTTAAAGAACTCAAACCAAATCAATTTGAAGATATAATTGCCATGGTTGCTTTATACCGACCTGGTCCCATGGAATTCATTCCTGAATTTATTGCCCGAAAGCATGGTTACAAAAAAGTTCAATATCTTCATCGGCAATTAAAACCTATTTTAGAAAGCAGTTACGGAATTTGCGTCTACCAAGAACAGCTAATGAGAATTGCTCAGGATTTAGCTGGTTTTACTCCTTCGGAAGCTGATGTTCTCCGCAAAGCAGTTGGTAAAAAAATTAAAAAACTTTTAGATGAACAAAAAGAGAAAATGATTGAGGGGATGATTAATAACAATATTGACCGAAAAACAGCCGAAAAAATCTGGCATCTGGTTGAACCCTTTGCCCAATATGGCTTTAATGCGGCTCATGCTACTTGTTATGCCTTAATCGGCTACCAAACTGCCTTTCTTAAGGCTCATTATCCGACTGAATTTATGGCTGCTTTAATGACTTCTGAACAAAACGACATTGAAAGGATTGCCTTTTTGGTTGACGAATGCCAGCAAATGAATGTCAAGGTTTTGCCGCCAAATATTAACCAAAGCGACCAGAATTTTAGCCGGGCTGAAACAGAAATAATTCATTTTGGACTTAAGGCAATAAAAAATGTTGGTCATAATGTAGTCCAAAGCATTGTTGAAGAAAGAAAACAAAATGGTTCTTTTGAGTCAATAGCTGATTTTATTGAGCGAGTAGAATCAAGAGACCTAAATAAAAAGTCATTAGAAAGCTTAATTAAGTGTGGCGCCTTAGATAATCTTGGCGAAAGAAATCAACTTTTGGCTTCCCTTGAACAAATGCTTAATTTAGCTCGAGAAACCCAAAGAGCTAAACAAAATGGTCAAGTTAGCTTATTTGCCGGCCAATCAGAAACAGCTCTTCCTTCTCTAAAATTAGCTAGTGTTCCGACGGCCAGTAAAAAAGAATGCCTTAGTTGGGAAAAAGAATTACTCGGCCTTTATATCTCTGAACACCCTCTTGGGGATTATCAAGAACAATTAGCTAAATTAGCCATCCCTTGCCGGAAACTCTCCAAAGAACATATCAACCGTCGAGTAAAAATTGGCGGGATTATCAATAAAATTCAGAAAATTAATACCCGGGCTGGTCAATTAATGCTTTTCGTTGAAATAGAAGATTTAAGCGGCCGCATCGAAGCCTTAGTTTTCCCTAATATCTTAGAACAAACAGCTACCGCTTGGCAGGAAGAAAAAATTGTTTTAGTCAGCGGTCGTTTAAGCAACCGCGACGGCAACTTGAAAATACTCTGCGACAGTGTTAAAGTAATAAAGTCCGATGAAAAAATTAAAAATTGAAATAATTCGTCATTCTATTTCTCATGTTTTAGCCGCGGCTGTTGAGCAGCTTTTCCCCGGGGTTAAATTTGGCATTGGGCCAGTTATTAAAGACGGTTTTTATTATGATTTTGATAATTTAAAAATCTCTAAAGAGGATTTATCAAAGATTGAAGAGAAAATGCGCCAATTGATTAAGCAGGATTTAAAATTTGCCAAAAAAGAAATCTCCCAAGCAGAAGCAAAAAAAATATTTAAAAATCAACCTTATAAACTTGAACTTTTAGCAGGCCTTAAGAAAATAACAATTTATAAAACTGGTGATTTTGTTGATTTATGCCGTGGTCCTCATATCAAATCAACCAAAGAAATCAAATCTAATGTCTTTAAATTAACAAAAATAGCCGGGGCTTATTGGAGAGGCGATGAGAAAAACAAAATGCTCCAGAGAATTTATGGAGTAGCTTTTAATAGTCAGAAAGAATTAAATGAATATTTAGCCAAACAGATAGAAGCAGAAAAAAGAGACCATCGTCAATTAAATCAAATGCTTGATCTTTATCAAATATCAGATGAAGTAGGAGCTGGTTTGATTATTCTTCATCCTAAAGGAGCAATTATCCGTGAAGAAATTGAAAAATTTTGGAAACAAGAACATCAAAAACATGGTTATCAATATGTTTCCAGTCCCCATATTGGCAAATTAGACCTTTGGAAAAAATCCGGCCATTGGGAATTCTATAGAGAGAATCTCTATCCGCCAATGGAAATTGAAGGAAATCAATATCTACTTAAGCCAATGAATTGTCCTTTTCATGTTCAGATTTACCAATCGCAAATTCGTTCTTACAAAGAATTACCCATTCGTTACTGTGAATTAGGCACGGTTTACCGTTATGAAAAAACTGGCGTTCTTCATGGTCTTTTAAGAGTGCGCGGTTTTACTCAAGATGATGCTCATATTTTCTGTCGACCTGACCAGTTAGCCCAAGAGGTTGTCGGCGTACTTAATTTAGCTCTTTTTATGCTCAAGAGTTTTGGTTTTAAAGAATATCAATTTGAGTTAGCCGTTCGCGACGCCAAAGCAAAGAAAAAGAATTATTTAGGCAGTGATAAAATCTGGCAGAAAGCAGAAAAGGCCTTGGTCTATGCTTTGGAAAAGAAAAAATTAAAATATTACCGAGCCGAAGGAGAAGCTGTCTTTTATGGACCAAAAATTGATATTAAATTAATTGACGCTTTAGGCCGCGGCTGGCAGGGTCCGACTATCCAAGTTGATTTTAATTTCCCAGAAAAGTTTGACTTAAACTATATTGACAATAAAGGTAAAAAGCAACAACCAATTATGATTCACCGAACTGTTTTAGGGGCGACTGATACTCGTTTCCTGGGCTGCTTATTGGAACATTATGGCGGCGCTCTGCCAATTTGGCTGGCGCCTGAACAAATCTGGATTATCCCGGTTGGCTCTCGTCATAAAAAATACGCCCGGCAAACAGCCAAGCAATTTCAAGAAGCCAATATCCGTTTTGTCTTAAAAGACGATAATGAAACTGTCTCTAAAAAAATCCGTGATGGTCAATTGCAAAAAATTCCTTATCTCTTAGTGGTTGGCGATAAAGAAGAAAAATCTGATTCTGTCCGAGTTAGAAATAGAAAAAAGGGCGACCTCGGCCCTCTTAAAACTAAAAAATTCATTAACCAAATCAAAGAAGAGATAGAAGGGAAATCTTAAAGGCGCGTCCTTAAAATACATACCCTTGCCCAACGATACTCTTAAGATATCCATTTACTAATAATCTTAGATGGAAAGGGTATGTATTTTAAGGACGCGCCTTTTTAGTTACTCAGTTAGAACTCTTGGGCCTTTGGCGGTCACGGCCACGGTGTGTTCAAAATGAGCTGATAAGCTATGGTCAGCTGTTTGATAACAAAAGCCATCTGGGCCTTTTTTTATACCTGGTTGACCAATAACAGCCATTGGTTCAATAGCTATAACCATACCCTCTTTTAATTCCAGGCCTTTATGTTTCTGGCCAAAATTAGGAATATCCGGCTTTTGATGAAGTTGTCGACCAATGCCATGACCACAAAGCTGACGGACTACCTGAAAACCATCTGATTCCACATGTTTTTGGATGGCAAAAGCAATATCACCAATTGTTTTGCCTGGCTTGACCTGGCTAATGGCTTTTCTCAAGGCCTTTTTAGTCACTTGAATTAATTTGAGAATTTCCGGAGAAACTGAACCAATTGGCACAGTCACAGCCATATCTGAATAGAATCCTTGCTTGCCCGCCCCATTGGCGGGGTAAATAACTCCTGAATCCAAACTTAAAATATCGCCTTCAATTAATCTTCTCTTTGAAGGTACTCCATGAACAATTTGCTCATTAAGCGAAGTACATAAACTATTTGGGAAGCCGCCATATCCCTTAAAAGCTGGCTTGGCGCCATAACTTAAAATAAGCTCTTCCGCGAGCTTATCTAATTCTTGAGTAGTCAAACCTGGGGCAACTCTGGCTTTTAATTCTCTGATAACCCGAGCCAGAATCTGACCGGCTTGAGCCATTATGGCTATTTCTTCTGGAGTTTTAATTGAGACCATATTTCTCGATGAACCTCTTCAATTGATTGCTGACCATTAACTTTAATCAATCTTCCCTGTTTTTCATAATAATCAATAGCTGGCTGAACATCATTTTTGTAAAAATCCAAACGAGACCTAATTGCTTCTATTTTATCATCAAAACGCCGACGCTTGGTTAATCGATTAAAGGCCTCTTCATCGGAAATGTCTAATAAAATAACTTTAATATCTGACCATTCATACCATTCAAAAATATCACTCGTTAGCTCGGCTTCCAATAAGGAGCGAGGACTGCCGTCAATAATTAACCCTTTTAGATTTGGTTTGTTCTTTATCTCTCTTATTTTTTCACTCCAGATGTAAGAGATTAAAAAAGTTGGCGCTAGATTACCCTGGCTCATAACCTTTTTTAGCTTTTGTCCGGAAAAATCATCTATTTTGGTTCTGGCTCGCAATAAATCACCACTACTTAAGTAATCAAAACCAAACTTCTTCTGAAGAAGCTTGGCCTGGGTTCCCTTGCCGCAACCAGACCGACCCATTAGAATAATAATTTGTGGTTGTTTATGGGACATAAATTAAAACCCTTCGTAATCCCTCATGGTCAACTGGCTGCCGATTTGACGCATTGTTTCCAAAACCACCGAAACAATAATCAACAGAGCCGTGCCGCCAATAGCAAAACCAAAAGCCGTAATGCCAGTGGCTCCCTGAACAACCGAAGGCAAAACAGCAATAGTCCCTAAAAAAATAGCTCCAAAAAGTAAAACTCGATTAAGAATAAAATAAAGAAAATCAGAAGTCGACCGACCGGGTCGAATGCCTGGAATAAACCCACCCATTTTCTGTAAATTATTAGCCACATTTTTAGGGTCAAAGGTAACAGCTGTATAAAAATAAGTGAAAAGGACGACCAGAGTAAAATAAGCTAAACCATAGAACCAGGCGTTTTGAAAAAGACGACCAACTGCTTGGGCAAAATTAGCTAACCAGCCAATACTGGAAGCGCCTAAAAAATTAGCCACCATGCCTGGAAAAAGCATAATTGATAAAGCAAAAATAATCGGGATAACCCCGGCTGGATTAACATTTAAGGGTAAATAAGTAGAAACCCCGCCATACATCCGATGACCCCGAATACGCTTAGCATAAGAAACCGGAATATTACGGCGGCCTTCAGTAATAATAACCACCCCAGTAGTAATAACTAAAGCCAAAGCAATAAAGGCCAGATAGGAAGGAATTTTTGAAGGGTCATAAGTAACAGCTATTTCCCTAATAGAGAGAGGGACGGCTGAAACAATGCCAGCAAAAATCAATAAAGAAACTCCATTGCCAATGCCTTTTTCAGAAATCAACTCGCCCAGCCACATCAAAAATAAAGCGCCGGCGGTAATCACTGAAATAGAAGTAATCCATTGAATTGATGAAAGAGAGTCAATAATACCTTGTCGGCTTAAAAGCGTCAGCATTCCATAGGCCTGTAAAGAAGCTAAAGGCACGGTCAGCAGACGGCTATACTGATTGAACTTTTGCCGGCCTTGCTCGCCTTCTTCTTTGTAAAGAGCTTCCAGCTGGGGAAAAATCATGGTCAGCAACTGCATGATAATTGTCGCGGTAATAAACGGCCCTAAGCCCAACATAACAATTGATAAATTACTCATGGCTCCCCCAGTAAAAATATTTAAAAGGCCGAATAACTGGTTATTGGCAAAAAACTGGCTTAATCGTTCAGTATCAATACCGGGCACCGGGACATTAGCCGCTATGCGGAAAATGACCAAAATCATCAAAACAAAAAATATCTTTTTGCGCAGGTCTTTAATTTTGAAAATTTGAATGACTTTATTTAACCATTTCATGATTTATTTTTTCCTAAAATTTTTACTTGAGGAATTCTGCCTTTTATTTTATCAATTATGCCCTTTTCTAACAAGCTTTTCGGAGAAATAATTTCTCCTTTCTTGAATCTTTTTTCAATTTTTTTTGAATTTAAAATAACCGGCTTGGCAGGCAAATGAGAGAATTTTCTCCCCTGTCTTATTTTAAGCTTACCCCTTTGTCCTCTCTGTTTGGGAAATCGTTTCACTAAGGGAGTATCTCCGCCAGCAAAACCCGGTCGCGGTTTACGACCAGCCCGCGATTTTTGTCCTTTGAGGCCACGACCAGAATAAGTCCCCTTTTTTCCTCCCCGACCAACGCGTTTGCGAGACTTTTTCTTATAACTGGGATTCACTTGATGTAATTGCATTTAAGTTTTTTTAATGCCTTGATGGTTGCCTGGGCATTATTTAATTTATTACCTGTTCGACCAATTATCTTGGCTGAGATATTTTCAATACCAACCAAATTACAAATTATCCGGACAGCTCCCCCAGCGACAACTCCTCTACCAAGACGACCTGGCTTTAAGATAACTTTAGCGCTGCCGTATTTCGCTTCAACATCATGGGGAATAGTCCCTTTTAATAAGGATATTTTGACTAAATGTTTTTTTGCTTTATTGACTGCTTTTTCAACAGCCGAGCTAACATCCGGCCCCTTGGCTACTCCTACGCCGACTTGGCCTTTTTTATTACCAATAACCATTACCACCCGAAACCTAAAACGCCGGCCGCCAGCCACTACCCTAACTACCCGGGCTACGTCAAGTATTTTCTGCTCATATTCTCTTTTTTCTGGTTGTTGAGTAAACATCTTAATTAAAATTTTAGTCCTCCTTCTCTAGCTCCTTCGGCGACCGCTTTAACTTGACCATGATACTTATAGCCGCCTCGATCAAAAATAACCTTTTTAATCTTTTTCTCCAGGGCTTTTTTAGCGATTGTCCGCCCAACTTCCTTAGCTTTTTCTACTCTCTTCCCTTTTTTAATCTTGCGGTCATCAAAGCTAGCTAAAGTTTGTCCCTTATCATCATCGATCAACTGAACATAGATATGCTGATTACTTCGGAAAACAGAAAGACGAGGACGTTCTTTAGTCCCAATTACTTTAGCCCTAACGCGTTTATGGCGTCTATGAAGTTTTTCCTGTTTAGTTTGCATAAAATTATTCAGTGCCGACCGCTTTCTTTCCCGCCTTTCTCCTGATAACTTCTCCAAGGTAATGAATCCCTTTGCCTTTATAAGGTTCGGGTTTGCGTTGAGCCCTGATTTTAGCCGCCATTTGACCAACTAATTGCTTATCTATTCCAGAAACAGTAATAATATTTTTATCTACTTTAAATTCAATACTTTCAGGCGCTTCTATTTCTATGGGATGAGAGAATCCCAAATTTAAAACTAATTTATTGCCCTGAAGAGAAGCCCGGTAGCCAACTCCTTCAATTTCTAATTTTTTTTCAAAACCTTGGCTGACTCCTTGAACCATATTAAAAATTAAAGACCTAAATAATCCCCATAAGGCTGGCGTCTCTTTTGTCTTTTGTCGAGGAGTAACTACTAACTCTTTTTCTTTCAAGGCAACTTCAATTTGAGAAGGAATAGATTGATTTAATTCTCCTTTAGGGCCTTTTACTTTAATTCCGTCCTGAATAATCTTTACCTCAACATTTTCCGGAATTTGAATTGGTTGTTTACCTATTCTTGACATAAATTTAAATTACCAAATTTCACATAAAACCTCTCCGCCCAATCCTTTTTTCCTGGCTTCTTTGTCAGTCATCAATCCTTGGCAAGTAGAAACAATAGCTAAGCCATATCCTTGCTTAATAGGTTTTAATTGACTCTTCTTAAAATAGATTCTCTGACCTGGCTTGCTGATTCTTTTTAATTCTCTAATAGCTGGTAGGCCCTTTTGGTATCTCAATTTGATTTCTATAACCTTTTTTGTTTTTCTTCCTTGGCTATCTACTGCTTCAATCAATCCTTCTTTTTCTAAAACTTTAGCCAAATGAAGCTTAAACTTAGAAAAAGGAATAATTACTGTCTGACGAGAGACAGCTTGAGCATTTCTTATTCTAGTTAACATGTCAGAAATTGGATCTACCATGATGATTTTTTAATCCCAGGAATTTCCCCTTTATTGGCTAATTCACGAAAACAAATTCGACAAAGACCAAATTTACTCAAATAACCTCTTCTTCGTCCACAGCGAAAACAGCGCCGAACTATTCGGGTAGAAAATTTTGGTTTTTTTTGAGCTCTAACGACAACAGATTTTTTAGCCATGAATTGGAAATCCTAATAATTTAAACAAATTTAAACCTTCTTTATGTTTCTTAGCTGTGGTCACCACAGTAATTTCTAAACCAAAGATATTTTTAGTGCTTTCGGCGGAAATTTCTGAAAAAATAATTTGTTCTTTAATACCAATATTTAAATTACCCGTCTGGTCAATATTCTTTTCAGGCAAACCATGAAAATCGCGGCTGCGCGGTAAGGCAATATTAATTAATCTGTCTAAAAAATCATACATCCGTTGACCGCGCAAAGTAACCATTAAACCAATAGTCATGCCTTTTCTTGTCTTAAAAGCTGCTTCGGCTTTTTTAGCTGAACAAGGAGCTGGTTTTTGGCCGGTGATTAAAGCTAAATCCTGAGTAATTTCTTTTATTGTCTTTTCATCTTTAACAGCTGGGTTAAAGCCAGTATTAATCACTACTTTAGTAATTCTAGGCACAGCCAAATCATTACGATAACCGAATTTCTCCTTCATAACCGGAATAACTTCTTTAATATATTTATTTTTTATATTTCCTGTCCGCATTTTTTACAAAATCTATATTTACCTTTTTCTGTCAGTCGATAAGCAAGCCGGGTCGGCTGACCGCATTTAGGGCAAACTAATTTAACATTAGAAACACTGATAGGCCTAGGCACTTCGACAATCTGGCCTTTTTCTTTCTCTTGCCGCGGCCGACGATGTCTTTTGACAATACTAACTCCCTCAACAGTAATCTTATCCAGTTTAGGAAAGGCCTCTAAAACCTTGGCTTTCTTACCTTTATCTTTGCCACTAATTATTAAAACTGTATCTCCTTTTTTGATTTTCATGATTAATTTATAGTACCTCCGGCGCCAAAGAGACTATCTTATCAAAACCTTTTTCTTTTAATTCCCGGGGCACTGGCCCAAAAATACGAGCCCCCTTGGGATTAAAACCATCAACAATTACTGCCGCGTTATCATCAAAACGGATATAAGAACCGTCAGCTCGTCGGTAAGCTTTCTTTTGCCGAACAATTACCGCCCTAACAATTTCCTTTTTCTTAACTGTTTTCCTCGGTTCAGCCTCTTTAACTGAAGCAACAATAATATCACCAATTTTAGCATAACGGCGGCGACTGCCTCCTAAAACCTTAAAACACTGGATAATTTTAGCCCCAGTATTGTCAGCTACTTTTAATTTTGTCCCTGCTTGTATCATACCTTATTAATTACTTGCCACTTTTTGTCTTTACTAATCGGCCGACATTCTTTAATGATTACCTTATCTCCTATTTTATATTTATTCTCTTTATCGTGGACTTTATATTTTTTATCAACCTTATATCTTTTTTTATACTTAGGATGTTTCTTCAGCCGAGAAACAGAAACAACAATGGTTTTATCCATTTTATGGCTAATGACTATTCCTTGGAAAAGGCGACCTTTAATTTTTTCCTCTTTATTCATTATCTTTTTTTAATATAGTTATTATCCTAGCAATTTCTTTACGTAATTCTCTGATTTGTCTGACATTTTTAAGTTTTTTAGCCGCTAAATCAAATTTAAGCTGGCCTAATTTATGTTGGTCTTCGGTTAAAAGTTCTCTTAATTCCTTGGCTGTTTTTTGACGCAGTTCTTTTATTTTCATAATTAGCGACTGATGAATTTAGTTTTCATGGGCAATTTATGACTAGCTCTTCTCATGGCTTCTTTGGCCATTTCCTTAGGAACACCGTCCATTTCAAAAATAATCCGGCCTGGCCTAATTGGCATAACATAATGGTCTACACTGCCCTTGCCGCCGCCCATGGGCACTTCTACTCCTTTTTTAGTTACTGGCTTATCAGGAAAAACCCTAATCCAAATTTTACCTCCCCGTTGAACATATCTAGTCATGGCTCGTCGAGCTGCTTCAATCTGCCGAGCTGTCAGCCAGCAACCAGTTAAGGCCTTTAATCCATAGGAGCCAAAAGATAAATAGCTCCCCCGAGATGTTTTTCTCCCCTTGGCTCGTCCTTTTTGCCATTTCCTGTGTTTAACTTTTCTTGGTAACAACATATTTCTCTATAAATTAGAAGACTTCTCCTTTGTAAATCCAAACCTTAATACCGATTGTGCCATAAGTAGTATAGGCAGTTGCCCAGCCATAGTCAATATGAGAACGTAAGGTCTGTAAAGGAATTCTTCCTTTCTTTAACCACTCTGTCCGGGCAATTTCTGCTCCGTTCAATCTTCCTTTAGTCATAACCTTAGCTCCTTGAATATCCTTATTCTGCATAATTTTATCCAAGGTTTGTTTCATCACCCGTCGGTAAGGAAAACGTCTTTCTATTTGGTTAGCCATATCAGTTGCCACGATAGCTGCCTGGCAGGTAGGTTGCTTGACTTCTTCAATCTCTAAACGAACTTCCAGCTTAGCTAATTCTGATTTACCTTTTTGAAGAATTTTTCTTATTTCCTGCTTTAATTCTTCCGCGCCACTGCCTCCCCGGCCGATAATTAATCCTGGTCGAGCTGTTTGAATAATAATATTAATAGAATTAGCCGTCCGTTCTATTTCTATTGAATTAATTCCTGTCTTATCTAACTTTTTCATAATAAAATCCCGCAATTTAACATCTTGCTCTAATAATTCCTTATACTTCTTCTTATTAAACCAGCGAGATTTCCAATTAACCCCTAGACCTATTCGAAAAGATAATGGATGAACTTTTTGTCCCATGATAATTAGATGCTTTTTCTCCTAAAATATTTTTTTACGTTGCCAAAGGTTTGTCGACTGAAAAACCTTTTTTTAGCTTGAGGAGTTGTCGGATAAGGCCGAGCTGGCGGCACTGATTTTGGTTTAGCTATTGGTTTTGGCGCCTCGGCTACTTTTTGGACTTCTTCTATTAATTCTTTTTTAACTGGTTCTTCTTTCTTGCCCTCGGGAGCTTTGGCCAAGGAGGGTTTCCCTTCTAAAATTAAAGTAACATGACTGGTTCTCTTTATTATAGGAGCCGCCCGCCCCATAGCCCGAGCTCGCCACCTTTTTAGAACTGGACCGCCTTCAACAATAATATTAGCTATCTCAAGATTTTCTTTAGTCAAATTAGCATTATTTTGAGCATTGGCCACGGCTGAATTAAGCAGCTTTAAAATAGGCCCGGCTGCTTTCTTAGTCAAAAATCTTAATTGTCTCTCTGCTTTTTCCGCAGTCAAACCTTTGATTAAATCAGTTACTAATCTAACCTTTCGAGGAGATATTCTTAAATAGCGCAATTTAGCTGTTATTGACATATGTTATTTTGCGGCGGCTTTCTGCCGAGCAGTTATTTCCTGCTCTCGCTGCATCTTGCCGCCATGCCTGGTAAATTTTCTAGTCGGAGAAAATTCGCCTAATTTGTGACCAACCATATCTTCAGTAATAAAAACAGGAATATGATCCTTACCATTATGAACAGCGAAGGTAAAACCAACCATTTCTGGAGTAATTGTACAGTTTCTGGCCCAGGTTTTAATAATGGTTTTATCGCCCGACTTTAATTTAGCTATTTTCTTCAATAGTTTAGCATCAACATATGGACCTTTTTTTAAACTACGTGACATATTTTTTATCTTTTCTTTTTAGCTCTTCTTTTTAAAATTAATCTATCACTTACTTTCTTTTTCCGGGTCTTGACCCCGTAAGCCAATTTACCCCAAGGCGTCTTTGGCCCTTTTCTTAAACCGATTGACTGGCGATTTTCTCCACCGCCGTGAGGATGATCACAAGGATTCATCGCCGAACCGCGGACTGTTGGCCGACGTCCTAACCAGCGGCTGCGACCAGCTTTGCCGCTAACTATGGTATTGTGCTCTAGATTGCTTAATTGACCTAAACTAGCTAAACAATTTTCTTTAACCATTCTAATTTCTCCAGAAGGCATTTTAAGGTGAGCATAACCGCCTTCATGAGCCATCACTTGAGCGGCGCTGCCAGCTGATCTAATTACCTGACCGCCCTTACCGGGCAAAAGTTCAACATTATAGACCTGGCTACCGATGGGAATATTTTTTATTCTCATCCGATTACCTTTTTTAAGAGGTGTCTCTTCCTGGCAAATAACCTGGTCACCTTCTTTTAATCCATGGGGGGCTAAAATATATCTTTTTTCTCCATCAAGATAATTCAAAAAAGCAATAAAACAACTTCGGTTAGGGTCATACTCAATAGCCGTTACTTTAGCTGGAATGCCTATTTTATCAAACCGTTTAAAATCGATTAAACGATATTTTCTTTTGTGTCCGCCGCCTTTATGGCGGGTGGTAATCCGACCTTTATGACCACGGCCAAAACTCCTAACTAATTTTTTAGTTAGTTTTTTTTCCGACTTTTTCTTAGTCAGCGCAGAAAAATCAAGCTTACTCATCCCTCTTCTGCCCGGCGTAATTGGCTTATGTTTTTTCATATAATTATTTTGGTGATAGCTCTATCTTTTCTCCCTTAGCCAAGGTAACAATTGCCTTTTTAAATCCTTTTTTTAATCCATGACGCCAACCCTCTGTTCGACCCAAGCGCCTTTTCTTAGGAGCCATGTGAATTAAATTGACCTTTTCCACTTTAACCCCATAAAGCGCCTCAATAATTTTCCTTACTTCAACCTTATTGGCTTTTGGGGAAATTTTAAAAATATATTTATTCTGGTCAATTAAAAGAGTGGCTTTTTCAGTAATATGCGGCTTTCTGATAATTTGATAAGCGCCAGGCACTTGCCTTTTAACTATTTTTTTTTCAACCACAACTTTCTCAACTTTTTCCTTTTCTTCAGGTTTTTCTTTTTTCTTAAATTTATCTAATAAAGCCATATTTTTATTTTAGATAGGTTTGTTTAATTATTTCTATCGCTCCCTGGAGCATTAATAAATATTTATACGATAATACATCAACTACATTCAAGCTATCAGCTCTGATTGTTTTTATTTTAGGAATATTATTAGCGGCTCTAATTATCTTTTGATTTGTCTTATCTAAAACTACCAAGACTGTCTTGCTAATCTTTAAATTATTAAGTACTTTAATCATCTCTTTGGTCTTAGCTTCCGCCAGTTCTATTTTATCCAATAAAATCATTTCTTTATCTTTTACTTTAGAAGATAGAGCCATAAAAAGGGCTTGCCGCTTCATTTTTTTATTAATCTTTTTAGTAAAAACTCTTTCTTTGCTTGGACCAAAAGTCACCCCACCGCCTCGCCAAATAGGTGAACGGATAGAACCATGCCGAGCCCGACCAGTTCCTTTTTGTCGCCAGGGTTTGCGGCCGCCGCCGCGCTTTTCGCTCCTATCTTTAGTATGAGCCAAAACCTGTCGGGCATTAGCCATTTGACTAACCACTGCCTGATGAACTAAATCCTTATTCATGGGCAGAGCAAAAATCTCGGCTGGCAATTCGGCCTTTCCAATTTCTTTTCCTTCTTGATTGTATACCTTGACATTCATATTAACCAGCTTTCTTTTTTTCAACCTGAGCATCCTTCTTTTCTAAATCAGCTATTAGCTTTTCCTCTCTTTCCTCTTTAACTGCCTCAATTTCTTTAGTAGTCACTATTTCCAAAAGAGTTCCTTTTCTGCCTGGGATTGCTCCTTTAATGGCTAATAAATTATTTTCTTTATCCACTTGAACTATTTTTAATCCTTGAACCATTACTCGTTCAGCCCCCATCCGACCAGCCATCTTTTTGCCTTTCCAAACTCGCTCGGGAAAAGAAGAACCAATTGAACCAGGTGCCCGTAAACCATGTTTAGTGCCGTGAGAAGCTGGGAAACCAGAAAAGCCATGTCTTTTAACTACTCCCTGAAATCCTTTCCCTTTGGAAATACCGGCTATTTTAACGATTTCTCCTTCCTGAAATATTGAAGCATCAATTTGCTGGCCAATTTTTAAATCTTTGGCCTTAAACTCTCTTAAATGCCCGGCAAAACCAATCTGAACTGCCTGATAGCCGTCTTTTTCTTTAGTTTTAACTTGAACAACCTGACAAGGCCCAGCTTCAATCAGAGTCACTGGGATAACTTGACCATCTTTATTAAAAATCTGGGTCATACCTATTTTTTTACCTAAAATAAATTTCATATTGGCTAATAAAATACCGGGCACTGAACCCGGTATTTAATCAACGGATAGCTGCTTCATATGGGTTGGCTTACATTTTTATTTCAATATCAACACCAGCTGGCAAATTTAACCCCATTAAAGCATCAATCACCTTGGCGCTGGGATTAATAATATCAATTAATCGTTTATGAATTCGCATCTCATACTGTTCCCGGGAATCCTTATGAACAAAAGTAGAACGGTTGACCGTATATTTATGGATTTGAGTCGGTAAAGGAATCGGCCCACAAATCTCTGCTCCATAACGTTCAGCTGTTTCAACAATCTGTTTGATGGATTGGTCAATCAGCTTATGATCGTAGGCCTGTACTTTAATGCGGATTCTCTGCTTAACTTCTTCTTCTTTTTTAGGTACCATTATTTTTTAATCTTTGTCACTACGCCGGCTCCAACTGTTTTACCACCCTCTCGAAGAGCAAAACGCTGTTTTTGCTCCAAGGCAACTGGCAGCATCAATTTAACCTTTAAATTGACTGTATCGCCTGGCATTATCATTTCCGTTCCTTCGGGTAAAGTTACATCGCCAGTCACATCAGTTGTCCTAATGTAAAATTGCGGCTTGTACCCACTAAAGAAAGGAGTGTGACGTCCGCCTTCCTCTTTAGAAAGGATATAAACTTCGCCTTCAAACTCCTGATGCGGAGTAACGCTGCCTGGCTTAGCTAAAACTTGGCCTCGGGCAATGTCTTCTCTTTTGGTTCCCCGCAATAAAATGCCCGCATTATCACCAGCTCTTCCTTCCTCTAATGACTTGTTAAACATTTCAATGCCAGTAACTACTGTTTTCTGAGTATCCTTCAAGCCAATTATTTCTACCTCTTCATTAATTTTAATTATCCCTCTCTCAATCCGACCAGTGGCCACGGTACCTCGTCCTTCTATAGAAAAGATATCTTCAACAGGCATTAAAAAAGGCTTATCCACATCACGAGCTGGTTCAGGAATATTTTCATCAACTGACTTCATTAATTGGATGATTGGACCGCACTTTGGACAATCTTCTTTTCCGCAGCCGCATTCCAGGGCCTGAAGAGCTGAGCCGCGAATAATGGGGGTCTTATCTCCTTCAAACTCATATTTACTCAAAAGCTCTCTGATTTCCTGTTCCACCAAATCAACTAGTTCTGAATCATCAACTTGGTCTATTTTATTTAAAAAGACAACCAGAGCCGGTAAGCCAACCTGGCGAGCTAAAAGAATATGCTCGCGAGTTTGAGGCATTGGCCCATCAGAGGCTGAAACAACTAAGATAGCTCCATCCATCTGGGCTGCCCCAGTAATCATATTTTTAATATAGTCAGCATGACCAGGACAGTCAATGTGAGCATAGTGCCGTTTATCCGTTTCGTATTCAACGTGAGCCACGGCAATGGTCAAACCACGCGCTTTTTCTTCAGGCGCGTTATCAATATCATCAACGCCTTTTTCCTGGGCCTTAAAACCGCCTGATTTCAAACACTTTAAAATAGCTGCCGTTAAGGTAGTTTTTCCATGGTCAACATGACCAATGGTTCCTATGTTAAGATGCGGTTTAGTCCGCTCAAATTTTTCAGCCATAATAACAGTGAATAATGAACAATGAACAGCCGGCAATAAAAAGTCGCTATTCAGAACTCTCTATTCACCTATTTATATAAAGTTTATAAAATATCCTCCAATTAGTCAATACTTTATTGTTACTTGGTTAAAACGGTAAATCCTCTACTTTAACTTCAGCTTCTTCAGTTTCTTCAGTTTCTTCTTTTTCTTGGGCTTTCCATTCATCAATATCGCGATTAACTTTTTCTATCTCTGATGTCTTTTCATAATCTTCTATTTTCATAACCAAATAAGTCGGTTGGTTATTTTCTACTATAATACACTTACCGCCTTCTTTTTGCAAGATTTTTTTAATTTTTTCCCACATATTATTTCTTCTCTTCTCCAATAATTCCCTCGACTACATTTTTAGGCACTTCGGCATAATATTCAAACTCCATGGTAAAGGTAGCTCGGCCTTGAGTCATTGATCTCAATTGAGTAGCATAACCAAACATACTAGCCAAAGGCACTTGAGCATCAATCACTTTAATCTGACTAAGGCCTATTCCCCTGTCTTCCATCTTGCCAATCTTCCCCCGCTTAGCGCTAAGGTCGCCGATAACCTCTCCCATAAACTGCTCTGGAGTAATCACTTCTAATTTCATAACTGGTTCTAATAAAATCAAATCTGCCTGTTTGACTGCTCCTTGCAAGGCAATTGAACCAGCAATTTTAAAAGCTATTTCAGAAGAATCCACATCATGATAAGAACCGTCATAAAGAGTTGCTTTAAGGTCAACCAAAGGATAACCAGCTAAAATCCCTTTATCCATTGCTTCCTTAATTCCTTTTCCGACGGCCGGAATAAATTCATGGGGAATAATTCCACCTTTAATCGCATCAACAAATTCAAATCCCTGGCCTCTTTCCAGCGGTTCAACCTTCAACCAAACATGACCATACTGACCGCGTCCGCCGGTCTGCCTAATATATTTCCCTTCAGCTTGAGCTATTCCTTTAATGGTTTCTTTATAAGCAACTTGCGGCTGACCAACATTGGCCCCTACCTTAAATTCTCTCAACATCCGGTCAACAATAACTTCCAGATGTAATTCGCCCATACCAGAAATAATTGTTTGGCCGGTTTCCAGATCGCCTCTGATCTGGAAAGTAGGATCTTCTTCAGCCAGCCGTTTTAGGGCCAGACCCATTTTTTCCTGGTCAGCTTTTGTCTTTGGTTCAATAGCAATAGAAATAACTGGTTCAGGAAAAGTAATCTTTTCCAAAATTATCGGCTGGTTAGGTTCACTTAAGGTATCGCCGGTGGTCGTCTCCTTAAGACCGATGACTGCCCCAATGTCTCCAGCATAAAATTCTTTGACTTCTTCTCGTTTATCAGAATGAATTCTTAAAAGACGGCCAATCCTTTCCTGCTTTCCTGTATTAGAGTTTAACACATAAGAACTACTCGTCAAGATACCAGAATAAATTCTTAGGTAAGCTAATTGACCGACAAAAGGATCGGTGGCTATTTTAAAGACCAAAGCGGCCAAGGGAGCTTCGTCTTTACTTTCTCTAACTAGTTTTTTTGTTTCATCTTTAAGGTCAAACCCTTCTATGGGCGGTAGCTCAATGGGAGATGGCAGATATTCAACAATACCATTTAATAAAAGTTGAACTCCTTTATTTTTTAAAGCTGAACCGCAAAAAATCGGCACTAATTGATAATCAATAGTCGCCTGACGGAGAATTTTCTTCAGTTCTTGTTCAGTAATTTCCTGACCTTCTAAATATTTCTCAGCTAAAGCGTCGTCTTGTTCGGCAATTTTCTCAATCATCTTATTCCGATAATCCTGGCTCTCCTTTTTTAAATCCTGGGGAATCTCTTCTTCAATAACTTTTTGACCATATTCTCCTTCAAATTTATAGGCCTTCATTTTAATTAAATCAATAACTCCTTGATGTTTTTCCTCTAAGCCAATGGGAATCTGTAAGGCGACTGCCTTAGGAGTCAGCCGCTGCCAAATTGACTCTAAGCTTTTTTCAAAATCAGCCCCGGTTCTATCTAATTTATTAATAAAACAAAGGCGGGGCACTTTAAATTTATCAGCCTGACGCCAGACCGTTTCTGACTGCGGTTCCACGCCAGCTACTCCGTCAAAAACAACCACCGCTCCGTCAAGCACTCTTAAAGAGCGCTGCACTTCCACCGTAAAATCAATATGACCAGGCGTATCAATAATATTAATTCGGTATAGATCTTTATTTACCGTCCAAAAACAAGTAGTGGCGGCTGAAGTAATAGTAATTCCTCTCTCCTTTTCCTGTTCCATCCAATCCATAACTGCTTCACCTTCGTGAACCTCGCCAATTTTATGAGAAATACCTGTATAAAAAAGCACCCGTTCAGTAACGGTTGTCTTGCCAGCGTCAATATGAGCGATAATGCCGATATCTCTTGTTTTTTCAATAGGATACTCTCTAGGCATAATTACCAGGCAAAGTGGGCAAAGGCCTTATTAGCTTCAGCCATTCGGTGAATATCTTGTCTTTTCTTAACAGCTAGGCCGGTGTTTTTAGAAGCGTCTAAGAATTCGCTAGCCAGTTTTTGAGCCATTGGTTTGCCTTTTTTGGCTTTAGCTGCCTGAATTAGCCAACGAATAGCTAAAGTAATTTTTCTTTCGCCCCGCACTTCCCGCGGCACCTGATAATGGGCGCCGCCAATCCGCCGCGACTTAACCTCAACAAAAGGAGAAACATTTTTAATCGCTTGGTCAAATATTTCTAAAGGGTCTTTGTCTTTATCGGTTTTCTTCAGTATTTTAAAAGAATCATAAAAGATCTTTTGGGCGACAGATTTTTTACCCTTTTTCATTAGATGATTAATAAATTTAGCTACTAAAGTATTATTATACTTAGTATCTGGATTAATTATTCTTTTGATTTTTCTTTTTCTTCTCATGGTTATTCAGCAGCTGTTTCAGCTGTTTCAGCTGTTTCAGCTTCCGCCTTCTTTTCTACTCCGGCTTTTTTAGTTCCATAGCGGCTTCTTTTTTGTTTACGACCTTCCACTCCTTCGCTATCTAAAACACCTCTGATAACATGATAACGAACACCCGGCAAATCCTTAACCCGGCCGCCCCGCAGTAAAACCACTGAATGTTCTTGTAAGTTATGACCAATACCGGGAATATAGGCAGTTACTTCCATGCCATTAGTCAGTCGGACCCGAGCTACTTTGCGCAAGGCCGAGTTTGGTTTCTTGGGAGTAATTGTTTTGACGTTTAAACAAACACCCCGCTTAAAAGGCGAAGGGATTTTTCTTGGTTTGTTTTTAAGTAAATTAAAAGTTCGCCAAAGAGCTGGTGTTTTTGGTTTTTTCTTGAAAGTTTTTCTCGGTCTTTTAATTAATTGGTGAATTGTCGGCATAGTTTAAAGCAAAAAAAATAACCTACTTCATTAAAATAGCAAACTGTCATCTCAATGTCAAACCTTATTCTCCTGGGCTTGATGAACAACCATTTGGGGAAAGGGAATCTCAATGCCTTGTTTATCAAAGGCAATCTTTATTCTTTTCCTTAATTCACCCAGAACAGCCCATTGCTCTAAGGGCTTAACCTCGCCGGATATTTTAATAATCACGGCTGAATCAGCAAAATCATCAACCCGGACAAATTGAGGCGCCTTGAGAATTTTATCTTTCCATTCTGAATCTTCAGCCATTTCCTGGCCAAGTTGATTAACTACTTTAATCACTTTTTCCAAATTTACCTCATAAGAAATACCAACCTTTAAATTAACCCGGGCAAAATCTTTAGACATATTAGAAGCAATCTTTATTTCCCCATTAGGAATATGGTGAACTGTTCCATCAACGTCCCGTAAAACAGTCATCCTTAGATTAATATTTTCTACAGTCCCGCAAATATCACCAAGGCAAAGAACATCACCCACTCGGAATTGATTCTCTAAGATAATAAATAAACCAGTAAAAAAGTCACGGATAATATATTGAGCGCCAAAGCCAATAGCTAAACCAATCACCCCAGCCCCGGCCAAAAGCGGACCAATATTGATACCTAATTCAGAGAGAACCATTAAAATTACTGCCAGCCAGATAATCACTCGGAAAGTTCCGCTAAAAACACTAATTAAAGTATCTTCTCTTTTCTTTTCCGCTTCTGGAGTCAAGAAATGATCAGCCACTATTGCTTTTCTGATAATCTTATCAATAAGAACTCCGGCAAAGCGACGAACTAAATAAGCGCAAACTAAAATAGCAGCAATTTTGATGCCGTGAGAAAGAAGCCAAGGGGTTAAGATATTAAAAAAGTTTTGAAAAATCTCTGTCATAGTTTTTATTAATCTTGGGTGCTCGACCGGACTCGAACCGGTAACCACTAGGACCACAACCTAGAGCTCTAACCAATTGAGCTACGAGCACCATAGCGCGCCTGGCAGGACTCGAACCTGCGACCTATGGGTTAGAAACCCATCGCTCTATCCGCTGAGCTACAGGCACATTTATTTTAAAGATAACATAAGGCCAGTATTTTTTCAACAACCTCATCCCAGTTATACTTCTGCCAGCTGTATTTTTTTATTTCCTTGGCTTTTTGATGAGTTATTTTTGGATTTTCTAAAAGGAATTCTAAGTTTCTTCTTAAATCCTCAATATTCTTATTTTTAAAGAAAAAAGGCAGGTCTTTAAACATTTTTTGATGAATATCAATATCTGAAAGTAAAAGCGATTGGCCAAAACCAGCCGCTTCCATAACTGTTAAGGGCAATCCTTCCTGCTCTGAAGGATTAACAAAGAAATAAGCATTACTGAAAAGTTCTTTTAATACTCTTCCTTGTTGGGCTCCCAGAAAGATAATTTTTGGACTGCCTTGAACTAATTTTTTAAGTTTTTCTTCATAATCTTTAGTATAAAAAGACGGTCCGACAATAACTAATTTTTTTTCTGTCTGAATTTTTTGATAGGCCTTAATTAAATAATGAACTCCCTTATGAGGGATTAAGCGGCTGACGAGTAAAATATAGTTATTTCTTTTTAATCCCCATTTTTTTATCAACTTAGCCGGCCGAGGCGTTTCCTGATTAATGCCATGAGGAATAAAATGAGTTGGCCGGTTGTATTTTTTTCTAATGTATTTTTGTATTTCCCAAGAAACTGGAATAACTTCATCAGCTAAAAGACAGCCAATTATTTCTCCTGTTTTTAGAAACAATTGAGCTATTTTCCCCCATTTTTGATGAAAATAATCTCGGCAATGAAAAGTAAAAACAACTTTACTTTTGGGACTGAAAATCTTAGGTATCCAGAGGCACAAAGCTGGTCCAATGCCATGATAATGAATAACATCAGCTTTAATTTTAAAAATAGCGTGCCAGCTGGCTAAAAAGATATGGCTGATAGCATCTAAATGCTTTGTCCGCAAAGAAGGCAGATGAATAATATTTACTTTTTTGTATTTATTAATTCTTTTAGGAGTATAATAAGGCCGAGCATAAACAAAAACCTGACAATTCCTTTTTTGAGCCAAACGACAAGAGACCTCCTCAACATGACGCTCAACCCCGCCAAAAAGCGTCGGTATTCCTTTTTGACCAATCATAACTATTTTCATAGAGGCATCTCTAAATCTTTATCAATTTCAAATTCCTTTTGATAGATATCCCTTAAGATAAGTTTAAAAGGAAAACTATCTATCCCTGACTGCTTCTGAACTAAAATCTGATAATCTGATTCTTCTCTAATTTTCTCTGGTAAAAGATAGGTAAACTCAATTGTTTTTTCCTGGCCAGTAGGTATTTCGAGACAATTACCAAAAACAGTTTTATTTAATTCATCAAGAAATCTTGTCTCATCTTTTACTCCCTTGGCTGACAAGAGCCAGCTGCCTTGAGGTAGATAGATTCTTAAATAAGCCCGGTAATCATCATTAAACCAATCTTTCTGACCGCCTTGATGAATATACTTAATTTTTAATTCAGCTTGCGGCCTGGCTCCGCTTAAATCTACTAAATACTCTACTTCTCTTTTAATAAAGGCATTGCTCTTTTTAGCAGCTAAATTTGCTTCAACAATCATTAGATAGTCATTCTGGTAAGACTGATTAACTGCCCCCTGCCAATTAAACTCTGAAATCACCTTTTGAATTTCTTCGTCTTTAAAGAATAAAAGGATGTTTTTCTTGTCTAATTCCCTAAAAGCCAGGTCCTTCAACTTTTTTTGTTCCCAGAAGCTTTTTTGGCTTAATTGCTTTAAAACTTCTTTAACTAAGGCCTTAAAAACTGTTTTTCTTTCGCCTGATTCAATGCCTCGGTCAATATATCCTTTTTCTACTTCATATTCCAATTGATAAAGAATATCTTTTGATTCAAATTTTTTATTAAATTCTGCCAAATAAATTGGTCCGGTTAATTCCAATAAATCAGGCAAAATAGCGGCATTAATTCCGATAATGCCGTCAAATTCTTCTTGACCTCCTTGAATCTGATAGAAATATTCAGCTTGTTGAGCTGAAGTTGGAAAATCAGGCGACCAGTTAGCATCTCTCATCTGCCAGTTGTCTATCTTTAAATAATCCTTTATTGGTTGAGGAGGTTCAGTTTTAATCTTGCCAAATCCATCAAAAATATTAGTATCGTGGATTTCCAAAGAAATTACTTGAGCATTTTTTACTTTTAAGATGCCGAAATTACCCAAATAGCCGCCGCTCGGTCTTAGTTCTAAATTATTCTGGAAAAGCAAAAGGTATGTTTTTTCCTCTTTAAAGCCAGTTAATTGAGGAAGCAGCTGCCAAAAGGATATCTCTTCAATTTTATCCCTTAGCCATCCTTTTTGCCATAATAAGAAACCACCCAGCAAGGCCAGGATTAAAGAGAAAATGATTAATATTTTAATTATTTTTGATTCTTTCATAAATTTTAATCAATTTTTGATAATGCTTTTCTGAATTATATTTAGCCAAAACTTCTTTTTGGGCTGTTTGCCCCATTTTTTCCATTTCTTTTGGATGTTGACTGGCCCAAATAATTTTTTCTTTTAAATCATCTTGATTATTCGGTTTGAACAATAAGCCGGTTTGCTTATTTTTAACTAATTCTGGAAGGCCGCCAACTTTAGCCGCCAAGATTGGCTTGGCTAAGGCAAAACTTTCTAAAATAGCGTAAGGAAAGTTTTCCGGCCAAAGAGAAGGGACAATTATCAAATAAGCTTCGGAAATTATTTCTTTTAACTGTTGACCTTTTTTTTCTCCTAAGAATTCTATCTTTTTTCTTCTATTCTTAGCCAGTTTTTCTAATTTATTTCTTTGAGGACCTTGACCAACTATCTTTAAGGGAATATCTAATGCTTTTAAAAATGTTTTAATAAGAAATTCTATTCCTTTTTCTTGACTTAGCCGGCCAAAGTATAAAATATATTGATTTCTTTTACGGCTAAAATTTTGAGATTTGTTAACAAAATATGGCAAATGAATTATTTTTTCCGCTGGAATGCCCCAGGCAAGAGCCTTTCTTTTCATATATAAACTAGGGGCTAAAAAAATATCTATTTTTTGGGCTACTTTTAAGAAATCTTTTTGCCATTTTGCTTCTAAATAGCCTATCAAGCTTTTAATTGAAGAGTTTTTAAGGCATTTTTTTGATAAACAAGAGTGATAATCCTTTTTTTTGAGACAATCAAAGCAAATCTTGCCTTGAGAAAAAAATTGATAATTTGGACAAAAAAGTTTGTAATCATGTAAGGTTAAAACTATTGGTATCTGGCGCTTTTTTAAAGCAAAGATTATTGAAGGAGAAAGATGACTAAGAATATTATGGAGATGAGCTATCTCTGGCTTTTCTCTTCTAATTAATTTCCCCAATTTCTCTTTAGCTTCTTTGTTCCAGAAAATGCCTCTTATTTTCTTAAGGTCTTTGCCAAGACCTTCTTTTTTAGAAAGGTTGTTAAATTGAGCAAAGTCCTCTTGATTAGGCCAAGGAAAATTCTGGGGATGTTGAGTACTCCAAGCTAAAACCTGATGACCTTTTTCAGTTAAAAGTTCGGATAAATCAAAAAAGTACCTCTCGGCACCTCCTTTTAAGAAAAAAAACTTGTTGATTTGGAGTATTTTCATTATGGTAATTCATTTTCTAAAATCCACCAACCTACTTTCAGCCAGTGTTTCTTCATTGACTGACGAGCTGTGCAAATCATCCAACTAAGAGGAGGTTTTTTTGATAAAATTATTCGTCTGGCTTTATTATAAAACTTAGGCCAGTCCTTTATTTTATTGAGCTGACCTATTTTTAAATTCCAAACGTCAGAAGGATAAATATAGCCAAAAGGGTCAATAAATAAGGAAGTTAAACCAGAATAATCAGGTAAAAACCTTTTTCTGTTTTCTAAAAAATCTATCATCCCCCAAGCAAAGTAAGCCCGCAGCCATCTTTTGAGAGAAAAACTCTTTAATTCCTCTTTAATCAGCCAATTGAGTTCTTTTTTCATTCTAGCCAGATTTTTAATTTGATTATCTTCTTTTTGAAAATAATGATGAGAATTATGTAAAACCGCTAAACTAAACTCTACTGCTAATTCTTGGCTCAATCGATAAATTCTTTTTAGTTGTTCAATATTCTTGTCTCCTAAAGTAAAGGCAATTTTTAAGTTTTTTATCCCCAGTTCTTTCAAAAGTCGAATGGTTTCTAAAGTTAAACTAAAACCGCCGGGAAATCCTCTTAATTCTTCGTGAACTAAACCAAAACCATCTAAGGAAACAGCTACTCCAACATTTTTTTTAAATCTGATAATTTCTTGCATCTGCTTTTTTATAAGACTAGGCAAAAAACCATTGGTGGAAATGATAATTTTAGCTTGGGGACATTGATGGTTGATTATTCTAATAATCTCTGGCAAATCATTTCTTAAAAAAGGCTCACCACCGCTAATATTGACATTTTTGATATTTCGTGGTAGATTTTTGTAATCAATTGGCTGGCAAGAAAAGATTTTTTTATTTTTCCAGATATTACAAAACTGACAGCGACTGTTACACTGATAGGTTACGGCCAAAACTATATCTTTTATTGGAATTTTTTTCATTTTTCTTAAGGTCATTATTCTACAAAAAAATATGGAAAATGTCAATACTAAAATATACTTTTATTTTCTACTCGGCTTAATTCTGATAAGGCCGTCTTTAGACATTCTTAGTCAAATAGAATTTCAAATTCATGCCAATCTACCCCCTCTTAATCCCAATATTATCATTGGCGGACTGATTTTCTTAGCTTGTTCTATTTTTTTCCTTAAAAATCTTAAATCCATTTATAGGACTCCTCTTTTCTATCCTATTTTTTTCTTTATTGGCTTATCCTTAGCCAGTATTTTTTATTCCTTAGATGCCTTTAATAGTCTTAGAGAATTTATTCGGCTGGCTAGCATCTTTCTTCTTTATTTCCTGGCTTACAAATTGGTTGAAAATAGAAAAGATTGGTTCTGGCTCTTAAAAATTATTTTGATTAGCTATATTCTGCCAGCCGCCTTGGCCCTGATTCAATTTGTTTTTCGTTTGGGCCTGCCTGATGAATTCGGCGGCTTCCAGAGAATTTACGGAACTTTTGCCCACCCTAATCCATTTGCTTTCTATACTTTCTTTATCTTGGCTTTGCTTCTTTGTTTGTCTCTTTCAGGTAAAAATTTCTGGCTGCTGTCTATTCCTTTAATCTTTCTTCTTTTTGCTACCTACACCCGAAGCGCCTTAGCTTGCTTTTTTATTTTTATCCTTGTTTTTGGCATTTTTAAATACAGGAAGATTCTCTTGGCTGGCTTATTCCTTTTCTTAATTGTCTATTTTTTCTCTAATGTCTTTCAAGAGAGATTCTGGGAATTAATTAGCTTAGACCCTTATGGTTCAATAGTTTGGCGTCTGCGGCTCTGGCAAGATATGATTCCAGTCTTTCTCTGGCAACCCTGGTTTGGCTACGGCCTGGGCACTTTTACTAATTTAGTTGAATTTTATCGTGGTTTTGCCTGGGGCAGCTTAGAAGCCCATAATGATTATTTGAAAATACTTGTTGAGAATGGTATTTTTGGCTTAGCCGCTTATGGCTGGTTAATTATTGGTTTACTCTTTTATCTTTTTAGAATTTTCAAAAAAACTATTGGCCAAGAGAAAATTCTTTCTCTAGGTATTATCGTCATTAGTTTGAGTTTATTAACAGCCAGTTTTTTTGATAATGTTTTGCGAGGGACAGCTCTCCAATGGAATCTTTGGATTCTTTTAGCTGGCTGGTTAAAAATTAATACAATAAAAAAATAACCCCGTATCTTTTTTAAGATACGGGGTTTGTCTTACCTCCTAGTTTGGTAATCATTGGGAACTATCTGATAATTCCCGCTAGCTGTGTGAACCAGAAATTCGTAACCAGGGTTGCCAGCTGTGTCATTTCGGCAATAGATACTAGCTTGGTTAATCCAAAGCCACTTACCATCTTTATTCTTTCCCCAGACACGGACCCAGTACCAGCCATTTCCTTTTTGAGGAAAGGCAATGGATCCTTCCATAATGTCCCCAACTGTCTTGGTTTCCAGAGTATAATCTTCTTGAGGAACTAAGATCCATTTTTTTCCGTCAGTCCAGGCCCAACTGGCAAAAAGCTGCCAACCAGAGTTAGTCAATCCTTCCCTTTTAAACTGACTTTTTAAGAAAGGTGCTTTGAAAATAACTGCATTTTCAGCGGTAAATATCTTTACTATCCAAAAGTCTGATTCAGCTGCCCTAACCTGAGCTGGGGCGCCAATAACATATTTGCCGGATGGAGGCAGTTTCTGATCTTCAGCCAGAGCCATTCCAATAAAAAGAAATATTGCTACTACCATTACTAGAAAAATCTTCCATGTTTTCATTTCATCCTCCTGTTTTTTGTTATTAATTTAATGTACTTTTTTAACTATAATATATGAGTGAACAAAGTTTGTCAAGACAAAACAGAATCAATTTGATTCTCTGGCAACAAATTGTTGACCAGCTGTTGACGCTCCAATTGGGAGTCCAATAGAGACAAGTTGTCTGCTATTTATCAATCTGGTATGCCTTAATCAGACCGCTAATATTCAGCCAGCCACTCAACCAATGCCACTGATCGCCATCTCCACCCAGTTGTTCCTTGTAATTAAGAAAGGAAATAGAGATAATGTCCTGATTATGCCAGGTCAAGGTGGCTCTTGGCCCAAGCTGATAAAAGTTTTTTTCTTGACCATATTCCCGACCAACTCCCAAATTAAAACCAGGCATCAGTCGTAAATGTTCAGACAGCTTAAGGTCGCAGATTCCCTGGGTTAAAGATAATTCAACAACTCGGTTATCATTGGGGTCAGGAACCAATGGATTGCCATGCCAACTATGCTGATGATTCTGATGATAGGGAAGAGTTAATTCCAAATTAAGCTCTGTCTTAGGCAGCCACTTTTTCCCTCTATCCCGACGGCCGTAAAAATTGCCGTGAGCTGAAAAAAGAAAAATGTCATCAACTTGTTCACTTCGATAAAGGTCGATACCACCTTTATCATAATGCTGACCAATCCCTCCGTCAAAATCCGCATCCCAATGAAGTCCAATAAGTTTAACTGTTGGTCCAATGACCCATTTTTTCCATGAATAATCATAATCCCCATCATTGCCTTGTCCTAAGCCAGTAAAGCCAAATATGCCTAATCTTAAATTCAAATTATCACTAATATTGAATTCAAAAGGTTTATAGCGAATTTTTCCCCAGAAATAATGGCCTTGAGCATCATAATAAACGCTCTCATAATTTCCACTGCCGATATATAATTCAACCATATCAG
>CAZMCO010000002.1:56754-61157 GCA_964565215.1 uncultured Candidatus Saccharibacteria bacterium
TTATTTCTGATATTTTCTTTGACTTGCTTCTTAACTTTAGCTGGTAAATCAAAATTTTCCAGCGCCTTTTGCCAAGTCCCTTGATAGGGATTGCCGCCAACTTTCTCCCATCTATTTTCTGGAATAATCAGTTTTTGACCCGGATAAATAATATATGGGTCTTTTAAGTTATTAATTTTAGCAATCTGCTTCCAGCCAGTTTTGACTTTTTGACCGATTTTAATCAGCCAGTCGCCAGATTGAACGATATAGGTTTTCTCTGGCTCTACGGCTGTTGCTGCCATAATGGCAGAAGACAGCAGCAAAACCATTACCATTGCTATTACTGCCGTTATAGCTTTCATTTCTATCACCTCCTTAAAATTTTCTGATTAATCTTTTTGCTTCAATCTCCTGTTCTATTAAGCTAGGGTTCTTTTTAAAAGACGCTTTCAAACTTCTTCTCAAATCAACAATCTTGGCAAAAGCGGAATAACTGCCTGTGCCATTGTTATACAGAGAAACGAATCTGCCTTGAGAATCAACTTGGGGGAAATAAGTATATTCTGTCCCCTCGATTTTAAGCTCAACTTTTTCTCTTTGCTTTATCCTCTTCTTTCTTCTTAGAATATAAGTAATGATTAATCCGAGAAGTATCAGGATAATAATTATAGAAGAGACCACTGATACCCAAAAATTTAAACCCCTACTTGCTTTTCTATCTATCACGGTTACATTTTCAACTAGAGGAATTTTAATCCCCTGGCCAGCGTAAATAATATCTTCTATAGTTTGACCATTAAATTCAGCTAATTCCCTCATAGGAATATCAAGCTTTATAGCCAACTTACTCCAGGTTTCCCCTTTTTGAACTACATAAGTTTTGTAGTTCTCTTGAGAAAATCCCAAATCTCCAAGCATGGCCACTAAAGCTAAAACCAATAAAACCAGAAATATCCTTTTCATCCTAAGCCTCCTTTTATTTAATTTTTAAAGAAATAAAACCTCCTCTTTAGATAGAAGAACTGCTTCCAGCCAAAGAGGAAGTTTCCTCGGGTTTTTTTCTTAAAATCCAGGCCAAACTAACTAAAAATCCGAGCAAGGCGCCTAAAATTGAACTAAACCACAAATGAAAAGTAATTGGTTTTTGACTGACTAATGGTTCATTTAAAACCTTTATTTCCACATTTTGACCAGCCCCGTGATAAAACTGATGATTTTTTTCTAAAACATCAGCCGTGGCCCGACTAATTTGTTTAGCTTTTTCTTTTTCTGAATGAAAAACATCTATCTTGATTACTCCTAAATCCCTGATAATTTTAACTTTGACGCTTTTTTGCCATTCTTGCCGTCTCTCTTTAACCTGAATAGGAAAATCAGCTGCTGCTACTTGATTAGGCGAAAGAACTTTCTCAAAAAAACTGTCAGAATAAATTCCTTCTTTTAAAACTCGGCAGATATATTGAGCTGATTTGGAAATACTATAAATATCCTGACCAACGACTTGTTTCTGAATAACTAATATTTCAAAACTGGCCTTATATTGAGGAGGTTGCATAACCGCCAAATCAAAAGCCAAAACAGCTCCTAAAACAGTTAACCAAAAAATTAACCACTTCTTTTGATAGATTAATTTAATTATTTGTTTGAGATTTATGGCCATAAAAAAATTGCCTTATCTCAGGCAATTATATCTTAACAAGATTTAACCTGTTTTGTCAAGGCTTTTTAAAGGGGTCAGTATAGCCGGTATCTTCAATCCGCCATAAGGTCTCTTCCCGAATATTCAAATTATTTAAAACCCCTTCAAGGATTTCTTGATCAATGGTAACTTTCTCAAGGGATGGCCTGGCTTGAGACCTAATAGTTAAATAAACATACTGATAATAAATAAAAAGATTAAAACAAATTAACAAAGCTAAAATTATCCCTAAAATGACCGGGTAATACTTCTTTAAAAAATTATATGTCTTGGCTAGCGAAGGTATTTTTATCATTGGGTATAAATTTTGACGTCTAAAATAGTCTCTAGACCGCCTTCTCTTAGTTCTCTAACAGCTAGATTCTCTATTTCTACTAAACGATAAGGCGGATAAGGACTATCTTCTAAATTAGCCAAAAAGTAAAGTAAACCAGAAAAGTCGCCCCAAAGAGAAATCCGAAAACTAAGAAAAGGTTTTTCTTCTTCAGTTAATGGAGTATAAGGACTAACTGCCTTAATTTCAAAATTATTATCAGTTTCATGGGCAATTGTCTCCAGGTTAGAAATAAAGCCGACTATTTCTTCAGGGCCAAGAAAAACTTTAGCGATGGCCTCTAAATCAACCCTCCTTTCCTGGTAACTTTCTTCTAACTCCCTGGCCAAAGATTCTCTTTGGTCTAATTTATTTAAGATTTCTTGATTGGCTAAATATTCTTGAGAAGCGGTTCTGATTCTATCAACCAAAGGATAAATAACTAACCAGATAAAAAGAATCAGGATGATTAAACCTAAAAAGAAAGATAAAATAAGTTTTCTTTGAGGAGAAAGAATCATGGTCGAAGAACCGGCTTAAAAGTAAAATTAAAATCTATGTCTTTTTGCTTAATTAAATTAGCCAAAGGCGCTTCTATTTCTTCGAAAAAGGAACTTTCTTCTAATGATTTTTGGAAACTAAGAAGATTTTCTCGGTAATTAGCCCAGCCATTCAAGCTAATTTGGTTTTTAGCTGTCCGAAAAGAAAAGTTATTTAAATAAATTCCCGAAGGAACAATTTCAGATATTTCCTCTAAAAGCGGTGTCCAAAGAATTATTTCGCTCTGTTTTAGTTGAACTTGTTTAATTATTTGATTGGTTTGTTTAATCTTTTCCTCAATTTCCAACAAATATTGTGTTTTCGGATCACTTTGTCTAACTTCTATTAATTTTCTTTGTTCCTGTAAAAGAATAGACAAGGAAAAAAAGGCGCTTAGTAAAAGCAGAACAAAGATAATTAAAAAAACTGAAAACCAAACAGTTAAAAAAGCGAGCAAGCTATTAAACTTGGTTAATTCTAATCTCTTTTTCTCTTGAGGCGGTAAAAGATTTAATCTAATCATGCTTCAAACCTCTTATGGCCAAACCTAAAGTAGTTGCCCAAGTCAAGGCCTCTTTTCGAGACAAAGAAAACTTTCCAATATTAACCAAAGGATTGCCTAAGGCAACTGGCAAATTTAGTTTCTGACTCAAGAAAGATGGTAAATTAGATAAAAGGGAATCTCCTCCACAAAGCAAAATTCGAGCAATTTCTTTATTGTCTTTGTTATAAAAAGCCATATAATCCTCAAGCTGTTTAGCTAAGTCGTTAACTAATGGCTCTAAGGCGCGATAAACTTTTCCTTTTTTCTTAGCTTTATCTAAACCAATTTTAATTTTTAATTGATTGGCCTTTTTTTCATCCACTTTTAAATCCCTCATAATCGCCTGATTAAAAAGCTGTCCGGAAATAGTAATATGAGAAGTAAAACGAATAGCTACGCCAGAAAAAATGACAAAGTTAGTTCCACTCATCCCCAAATCAACAATAATAGTCGGCTTAGAATCATTGGCTTTGATTAAGGCATGGATAAGAGCCACTGATTCTGGTTCTAAGACAATCGGCTCCAAATCTCCTTTTTTAAAAAAATTCAAATAACTATCTACTAAGAACCGAGGCGCCGCCGCTATCAAGATATCATAATGGTCAGGATGATTGACTATTGGTTTAATAATCTGCCAGTCCAAATAAACCTCATTAATACTTAAGGGGATATGGGCTTCCGCCTCCCAATAGACGGCCTGTCTAAGTTCTTCTTTTTTCATCCGGGGCAACTGGATAACCCGAATAAAAACTTTTTCCTCAGGCAGATTACAGACAACCTGCCTGCCTCTTAAGGATTCTCCGCCTATTTTTTTCAAAGCCCCTTTAAGGATAGTAACTAACTTTTTCTCCTGTTTGATTTCTCCTCTCTGAATTAAACCAGCTGGAAGATCTTCTTTAACAGAGCTAACTAAAGATAATCTTTCTCCTTTTCTTTTGAGTTGGATAATTTTAAGAGAAAGGTCGCTTAAATCTAAACCGAAAGATACTTTTTTTGAAAAACTAAACATGATTACCCTTTTATTTTATCATTTTTCTTTTATTCAGCCAAGCCACCAATAAAATTCCCAAGCTATCAATCCCGATATCTCGGATAGTTGACTCTCTGCCTAAAATAAAGCTCTGATGATATTCATCAGAAAAAGCATAGCCAATAGCTAAAATAATGGCTAAAATTAAAACCTTTCTTTTACTTAATTGGTATTTTTGGAGAGCTCGCATCAAAAGAAAGGTTAAAATAGCATATTCCAAAATATGAGCTGATTTAGCTAAGAAAAAATCCCAGATTTTAGGCAATCCGGAATTTAAATCCGGCTGATGGGAAAG
>CAZMCO010000003.1:0-50521 GCA_964565215.1 uncultured Candidatus Saccharibacteria bacterium
GCGGAAGTGCATGGGTGTGATCGAACAACTATTCCGATGATGCGACTGACGGGATTGGAACAGGTGGCGAAGAGTAGAGAGAGATAGTCAGCGAGGGAACTATACCGTCAGATTGAGAGGCTGATGCACCAGCCGCAGCTTTTGCCTTAATGAATTCTACTCGGGTGCCCTTTACTAAGATTAATTTAACGGCCACAGGCGGCGATGTAATCATTGATTCAATGAAAGTAGAGAGAACTGGCTCTCCAGCCAGCGATAGCGCTTTTAGCGGGGTTAATGTTTTGAAACCCAATGGTGATTTGTTAAGTTCTACTTACAAGACACTTAATTCTGTTCATCAGGCTACCTTTACTGAAAACATTACTATATCTAACGGTACTACCGCTAGTTATGTATTAGTAGGTAAAATAGCTGATGTGACCACTTACGCTGGTGAAGTGCCAACATTGTCTTTAGTTAGTGTGACTTTATCAGGCAGCGCGGCTCTTAACGCTACTTTGCCGATTGCAGGTAATTCAATGACCATTAATGGCACCGTTAATATTGCTGATTTAACCCTATCTGAAACTCCTGACGTAGGGACGGCTACTAAAGAAGTGGGCACGACGGATTTTGATTTTGTTCATGTAAAATTGACTAATTCAGCCAGTGATGCTGATATTCAGATTGAATCAATTAAATTCAATAACGTTGGTTCAGCTGATGACGCTGACTTGGCTAATATGAAATTGCTTTACTATAACACTAGTGAAGTTTTAGCCACGGCTGATATGGTCAGTAATTACATTTACTTTGACCTAAGCGGTTGCGGCGATACTTGTAAGATTGGCAAGGGTAAGAACAAGACCTTTACTTTAAGGGGTGATATTATTGGCGGTTCGGGCAGGACTTTAGATTTTGACCTCAAAAGAGTTGAACATGTGGTAGCCAAAGATTTGCTTAATAATGTTTGGATAACTCCTAGTGGGACAATCGATTATGGTAATGAAATTACTATCTCTCGTGGTAAATTGAATGTTAATAAGACCGATACAGTCAAGACCGGCAATATTGCTGGTGATGCCAGTGATGTAGAATTAGGTTCTTGGAACTTCAAAGTAAAGGGTGAGTCAATTACAATTAGCACAATTTTGTTTGATATGGATAACGAAGGAGCTAGCGCTTCATCAACTGACTTTACTAATTTGGTCTTAACTAATAGAACTACTGGCGAAACATTAACTGGTGGGAATAGTGGTGTTAATGATACTACTGGTGGAGATGGTTACGTAACCTTTTCTGATTCCTTTACTTTGCCAATTGGCGATAATGAAATTATTCTGACCGGTACGATTAATTCTGACCCAACGGCTAATGATACAATCCAATTTGGAGTTGACTTTCTGCTTGACGCCAATCTAGACGCGACTGGTGATGTTACCGGCGATGCTATTACTATTGTGTCGGCCGCTTATGCCACACCAAATGCAGAAATTGACGCTAATAAGCAGACCTTTAAGGCTTTGGCTTTGGCAGTAACTACCTTAAGTCAACCAGCGGCCAAGACCGTTGCAGCTGGGACTTCTAACATTCATTACAGCACAATCAGCTTTGACGCTTCTGATTCCAGTGAAGATGTTAAAGTAACTCAATTCAAGATTACTTTAATGACTGGCGCTGTTGCCAAGGCTAATGAAATTCAGAACATTAAGTTTGAGGTAGATGGCACAGACATAGGCGTAACTAAAAATGGTTCAGAAAGTGCTGATAATACTAATGAACAAATCACAGTATCATTAAGCGGCGATGAACAGTTTGTAGTCACTAAAGGCACCACTGCCACGATGAATGTTTACGCTGACTTGGCGGCTGGCGCTACAGCGGGTAGCACTGGCACCCACCGACTTCAGATTAGCAGCGTCAGCCCGACTGCTGATACAGTAACGGCTATTGGCGCGACCAGCGGCAATGACATTACAGAAGGTATCTCTTCAGCCATAGCTAATAATGTTACTGTGGGCACAGCTGGCGGCACAGTCAAAGTTACGGCGGATTCTTCCAATCCAACTGGCACAATATTTGCCGCTGGAACAACTGGTGTTACCTTAGCGGCCTTTAAGTTCTTAGCGACCAGTACCGAAAATGTTGAGTTAGATTATATCTATTTGACTCAGCTAATAAGTACCGATACTGATACATCTTCTTACTTAGATTACGACCGTATATATTTTGAGGATGAAGATGGCGTTGAAATGGCTAGTATGAGTCCAACCAGCACTATGCCCAAGATGAATTTTGCTGATGATGCTTTTGTCGTAGATATCAGTGATACTGACGGAGCTATTCTCTACCTTAAAGCTGATTTAGCGGCTATTGGCAGTGGATATAATGGGGTAGCTGGTCATTATCTTGGTTATAAGATTGCTGCGGATGCTGATGTAGTAGCGGCTGGTGCTTTATCTGGCACTGGTTCTCATGAATATATCAGCTCACCAGACGGTAATACCTTCTATGTTTATATCAGTTATCCAACTTTTGCCAAGGTAGCCATAGACAGTACTTTAGCTAATGGCACAAATGACTTATATAAGTTTAGTGTGACAGCTGATTCAAGTGGTGATATTGCTTTATATCAGTTTACCTTTGATATTGCCACGACTGGTTGTATCGTAACTGACTTGTATGTCTATAATGTGACCACAGCAAGTGAAGTGGTCTTAAATGAGACAGCTGGTTCTGCTCCACTTAAAGTATGGCAGACAGTTGGTACTAACTGGACAACCAGTTACTCAGGTGATGAAGTAGTTGTTCCTAAGGGGACAGCCTATACTTTTGTCCTGCGTGGCGAGGTAACTGCGGCTAGCTCGGGTGATTCTATAAAGACGAGAGTAGCTGGTGATTCAGTTCATCTTACTCTTGGCGCAGATACCTTAATGGATACGGCTGATAATGTTGATGGTGATGCTCATGACGACTTTATCTGGTCTGATAAGAGCAATGGCGCTCACACTACAGGCACTACTGACTGGACCAACGGTTACTTAGTACCTGGCTTGTCTTCCAGTTCTAGTACGGCTCAAACGCTTAGCTTGTAATCTCTCTGTTTCCTTGTTCAGAGAAAAAAGAGCCCTGACTTGTCAGGGCTCTTTTGTTTTGGTAGGATTGTAATATGAGAAGCAAAATATTATTTTTATTAGTTGTTTTATTGATTATTGCCGGAGCAATTTTTTATTTTTGGTTAGAAAGAGAAAAAAATTCTATTCAAACTTTGGAAGACCAAGAAGAACAATTATTCAATATTACCCCACCGACTGATTTTGACGAGTATCAAATAGATAGAGTTAATGGAAAATTAGGCGACTTAAAAAAAATGTATCAAGAAGATAAAGAAGATACTAATTTCTGGCTCGGCTTGGGTAATCTGAGAAATTTTGTCCGAGATGAGCAAGGAGCCATTAGCGCTTATCAGAAATGCTTGGAAATCAATCCATTAAATATGGTGGCTAATATTAATATAGCTGATGTTTATGAAAAAAAATTAGAGGACTTTCCTAAAGCCGAGGAATATTATAAAAAGGCCATTGATAATCAATTTAATAATCCAGATTTATATAATCGGCTGGGACGGCTTTATTATTTAAAGATGGATTGGCCAGCCGAAGCCGAAAAAACATTTTTAGAAGGACTGGAAAAAACTGATAATTTTCCGGACTTATTAGTCGGTTTGATAAATTTTTATAAGCAACAAAACAGAACAGAAGATGAAATTAAATATATCAAAATTTTATTAGAGCTTTACCCTGATAATCAACTTTATCAGCAAGCATATTCAAAATTTATAGAATAATATGTTTTACAAAGCACTGGAAAAAATATTGATTTTTGGCTTACCCATTGGTTTAGCTGTTCCTCTTTTAATGGACAAGCATTTTTTGTTTCCTTTTATTACAGTTAAAACCTATTTTTTCTATATCTTAGTAGATATTCTTTTTTGCTGCTATCTCTTGCTCTTGACTAAAAAAAAGCTTTATCCGTTAAAAAGCAAATTAAGCTATTTTTTATTTGGACTAATTGCTTTACGTTTTTTACTAGATATTTTGGGAATTAACTTTACTAGAAGCTTTTGGGGAAATTATGAAAGAATGCTCGGGCTATATACTTGGCTCCATATTTTAATCTATTTATGGATGATTTTGAGTATCTATAGTATTCGTGAGAAGTATATAAACTTATTTAAAATCAGTGTTTTTGTCAGTTTATTAGTCAGTATCTACGGTATTTGCCAAAAATTCGGCCTATATTTTTGGGTCGTCTTAGAGACAGGCGATGAACGAGTTTATTCCACTTTGGGCAATGCGGCTTTTTTGGCTGGTTATCTATTAATTAATGTATTTTTTGCCTTATATTTATTTGGCAGAAAGAAGAATTTATCTTGGCGGTTCTTTTATGGTCTAGTTATAGTAATAAATTTATTTGTTCTGTTTTCTACAGCCACCCGGGGGGCCATGGTCGGTCTTTTAGTCGCCATGATGGTGATGTTTTTGTTTGCTTTGCTCTTCTATAAAGATAGAAAGGTTAAAATAATTTCCGGGCTGCTCTTGTTATTGATAATTTTAGGCAGCTTTTCTATCTTTATGCTTAAAGATACTTGGCTGATAAAAAACAACTTAGCCCTTCGTCGTATCAGCCAGATTAATTTAGAAGAAGGAACGACTAAATCAAGATTGCTTTTATGGAAAATGAGCTGGCAGGCCTTCCAAGATAGATTTTTGTTTGGTTACGGCGATAATAATCTGATTATTCCCTTGGATAGATACCATGATTTTGAATTGACTAGTGATTGGTTTGACAGTTCGCACAATCAATTTTTTGATGAACTGTTAACTCATGGAATAATTGGTTTAATAGCTTATCTTTTATTTTTATTCTTAATCTTTAAACAAATCATTAAAGAGAAATCTAATGATTTTTGGTTAAGTATTGTCTTTTTAGGTTTACTAACTGCTTATTTAGTCCAGAATTTATTTATTTTTGACACTTTAACCATTATCTTGTTATTTATTTTATTTTTCGGATTTTTGTCTTTAAAAACAGATGCCAAGAAAGAAATAATGATTAATAAAACTTTACCTAAAAGTTTAACAAAACTTTTTGTGGTAGTTATTTTAATTTTAGTCAGTTTTGTTTATTTACATACTATTCCTCCCTTAGTTAAAATAGTTCAAGGTCAGAAATATATTAAAGTTGACATTGATAAAACAACTAAAATGTTTAAAGAGGCAGAAGAACAGGCTTGGTTTGGCTATGATAATCTAGCTCCTTTAATGGCTGAAAATGCCTTAATGGTTTTAAAACAGCCAGAGAATTATAATATCAATCAATTAGCCAGATATATGTCGGTGGTTATAGCTACTTATAAAAAAGCTATTATTGCTTCAAATAATTATTCCAAATTTTACATTAATTTAGCCAAACTATATCAAACAGCCAGAATAATTAACCCAAATTTTGTTGATCAATCTATTGATTTATTAAAACAGGCCCAAGAATATTCTCCCAATAGAATTGATATATATTATGTTTTAGCTCAAGGGTATTTTTATAAAGACGATATTACTTCGGCAGAAAATATTCTCAAAGAGGCGCTCAAATTGAATGTTCGTCAGGCTAATGTTTATTCAAGCTTGGCTGAAATTCAATTTAGAAAAGGCGAACCAGCCGATGGTTTTGAGAGTTTGGAAATGGCTGAACAGTTTAATAGAAAAATAAGCTTTGAACAATGGGAAAAATTCGCTCAAATTTTAGTCGTCAGAGAAAAATGGCCAGATGTTTTAAAAACATTTTTTGAAGTAGATAAGCTAAGACCAAATGAAGTCAATGTTTATTTTAATATCGCCTTGACTTATAAAAAAATGGGCCATAAAGAAAAAGCCAGAGAATTCGCTTTAAAAATTTTAGAAATAGATCCTCAAGCAAGAGAAATGGTTAATGCCTTTTTAAACACCTTGTAGTTTAAAAGGGTATGTATTTTAAGGACGGGCCTTAAATGTAGAGCCTTTTTGTTTTTCGGAGCATTTTTTCTAAACTGAATTCTTTAATTGCTTTTTGAAGAGCTTCTTGGGCTAAGTTTTGAGCTATTTTTGGATTGTTTATCAGATAGAGAATCTTAGCAGCTAATTGTTGGCTGTTTTTTGATGGGACTAGGTTTGAAGAAAGCATTTCCGGCACTCCACCAACTTTGGTAGCGACAATCGGTATTTGAGCGGCCATGGCTTCTAAAATAGTATAAGGCAGGCCTTCTTTAAGCGAGGGTAAGACAAAAATATCAAAGGCCTTAAGATAAGAAACAGCCTGGTCAATAAATTCAATTAAATGGATATTTTTATGCTTTTTAGCCAGCTGATACATTTTTTCTTTATCTGGATTTTCACCACTGCCGATTAAGACTAAATCAAATTGACCAGCTGCCTTAATTAGATAAACCAATCCTTTGTTTTTAGTCCATTCAGCGATTGTCCCAATAACCAAAGGAGAGGTTCGGCCAAGTAGTTTTTTTTGGGCTTGTTGTTGAGAAAGAAAAGAAATCGCCTTAATATCAATACCATTATGAATAGTCACCAACTTATTAGCCGGGGCAATTTTATTTTTAATGGCTATCTGTTGATCATATTTAGAAACACAGATTATTTTATCATAGAATAAGGCAGTTAATTTACTAAAAATTTTAATTAAAAAAATTTGCCAATTGGGTCTGTCTTCATTAAAAGCCCAGCCATGAACAGTGAAAATTAGGCGGGTTTTCCGACTGGCGATTCGGGCCGCTAAGCCAACCAAGCCACCGGCCTTGGAGCTATTAACATGGATGACGTCTGGCCTTAATTGAAAAAGTAATCCTAATATTTCGAAAAAAGCAAAAAAATCCTTAAAAGGATTGATTGTTCTTTGGAAATTGTTAATTTGATAATAAGGAATATTAGCTTGTTTAATTTTTTGAGCGAATTTTCCCTGGCCGCCAGCGGCGATAAGTACCCTAAATTCATCTTTAGATAAATGAGTGGCTAAATCATAAACATATTTAGCGGCCCCGCCCCAGACCGATTTAGTAATAATATATAAGCAAGTTGATTTTTTAGTCATTTTATAGTATCTTAGACGATATATGGCTAATAATCAAGCCAAAAAAAGCATCCTTATTTTTTCCACAGCTTATTTCCCTTTGGTTGGCGGGGCTGAAGTAGCTGTTAAAGAAATTACTCAACGATTGCCTGATTGGCAGTTTGATATGATTACGGCTAAAATCCAGTCAGGACTGGCTAAATTTGAAAGAATAGGCAATATAAATGTCTATCGGGTCGGCTTTGGTCTTGGGTTTGATAAATTTCTCTTGCCTTTTTTAGGTCTTTTAAAAGCAAAGAAGTTAGAGCAAAAAAATCATTATAATCTGACTTGGTCAATTATGGCTTCTTACGGAGGTTTTTTAGGCTTATTTTTTAAGCGCTTCTATCTAAAAAAACCCTGGCTTTTAACTTTACAGGAGGGAGATCCTCCAAAAGATATTTTAAGAAAAGTTGGCATATTTAAAAAATGGTTCCACCAGATTTTTCAAAAAGCAGATTATTTCCAGGCAATTAGCGGCTTTTTATATGATTGGGCTATGAAAATGGGAGCCAGGTCAGGTGAAATAGTCCCTAATGGAGTCAACGTAGAAAAATTCAAAATTCAAAATTCAAAATCCAAAAAAGAGAAAGTGATTATCACGGTTTCGCGATTAGTTAAAAAGAATGGGATAGATGATTTAATAAAATCAGTTGCTCGATTAGATATAAAGTTATTAATTTTAGGGACAGGGTCAGAGGAAAGTAAATTAAAAACACTGGCCAGAAAATTAAATCTTCAGGATAAAGTTGAATTTGTTGGCTATGTTCAATATAATGATTTGCCTAAATATTATTCTTCAGCTGATGTTTTTGTTCGGCCTTCTTTATCTGAAGGATTAGGTAATGTTTTTTTGGAAGCGATGGCTTGTGGTGTTCCAATAATTGGCACGCCAGTTGGCGGTATTCCTGATTTTTTAGAAGATAGAAAAACTGGTTTATTTTGTCAGGTTAATAATCCTCAAGATATTGCTAAGAAAATTAAAGAAATTTTAGAAAATGATGAACTACGAAAAAGTATGGTCAATAATGGTTTGAATTTAGTTAAAGATAAATATTCTTGGGATAAAATTAGTTTAAAAATGGAGAAGATTTTTAAGAAGTTATGAAAGACAAACGAATTTTAATTTTAACTGGTGTTTTTCCGCCGGATATTGGCGGACCAGCTACTCAATTAGATGCTTTGATTAAAGAACTGATTAAAAACGGTTATCAAGTTAGAGTTTTAACTTTTGGTTCGTCAGATAATGTGGTATATCCTTATTCAGTCAAAAGAGTTTCTAATCATTGGCCTGGTTTTTTAAAAAGTTTTGTTTATTTAAAAAAAGGTTTTTGGTATGCTTTACGGGCAGATATTTTGTATAGCCAGGATTTATATACAGCTGGCTTGACTGGTTTAATTATTAAGAAAATTTTAAGAAGACCTTTAGTTACTCGATTTGTCGGTGATTCAGCTTGGGAAACTGCTTCTTCGCGGGGCTGGATTGATGATGATATTTTGACTTTTCAAGAAAAAAAATATTCTTGGCTCATAGAATTGCGCAAGAAAATAAGAAAAAAGATATTAATCAATTCAGATAAGATTATTGTGGTTAGTTATTTTTTACAAGATTTGGCCCAAAAAATTGGCTTAGCCAAGGAGAAAATAAAAGTTATTTATAATTCCATTGATTTTTTAGCTATAGAGCCGGGCTTATCTAATAAGAAAGGCATCATTCTTTTAACTATGGCTCGTTTAACTCCATGGAAAGGTATTGATATGTTGATTGAAATTATGCCCAAGTTAATTAAAAAATATGACCAGATTAATTTAATGATTGTCGGCCAGGGTTTGGAATTGGCTAATTTAAAACAATTGACTAAAAACCTTAATTTAGAGAATAATGTCTTTTTTGTTGGTAAAGTAGGTCGTCAAGGGGTGATTGATTATCTCAAAGAAGCTGATTTATTTGTTTTAAATACTAATTATGAAGGAATGTCGCATTGTCTTTTAGAGGCAATGAAAATAGGTCTGCCAATTATTACCACTAAAGCTGGCGGTAATCCAGAGACAATTAAAAACAATCAGACCGGTCTGCTGGTTGATTATCGGAATAAAAAACAATGGCTAGAGGCAATTAATTTGATTTTAGATAATCCAGATTTAGCAGAAAGATTGGTTAAACAGGCAAAAGAAGATTTAAAACGATTTAGCTGGTCCAAATTAGTCCAAGAGACGATAAATGTTTTTAGAAGCTTAAATTCATCGGATTAATATGTATAAAAGACAAAATGAATTAAAAAAAATAATTTTAGCAAAAGGCTGTTACGACAAAGAAGAAAATTTAAGGATTTATAATAAATTTTTTAAAGATTGGTTCAATAATCATAATTATATTTATAACAAGTTTAAAATTAAAGATTCATTTAGAATTTTGGATATCGGCTGCGGTCCTGGACATAATCTAATTCATTTTAGTCAAGATTCTGTGGGGATAGAAATTAATGATTATATGATAGATTTTGGGAGAAATTTAGGGATAAATATTATCAGAGCGAATGTGGAAGATAATTTACCCACAATTAATGGGAGATTTGATTTGATTTGGTGTACTGATTTTTTAATTCATCTGGTTAGCCCTTTTAGATTTTTATTTAAAATCAGAAAGTATTTTGATGACGACAGCCGTTTAGTTATTCAAATTCCTAAGATTTCTATTTTTAAAACTCATGAAAGTCCGGAACATTTTTACGCATTTAATAAGGAAGATTTATCTTATTTATTAAGGATATCTGGCTACAAAATAATTGATTTTTCCGGTTATATTAGAACAAAACCAAATTATTTAAATAAAATTCTTGAGCCATTACTTCAAAAATTCGGTCCCAATATTTGGATTTTGGCTAAAAAAGATAAATATTCAGGCATTACAGATAAAACGTTTTTACCATCTTGGTTTTAAATATGCCTAAAGTTTTATTGATTAACCCCCCTTTTAATATTAGTAAGGCAAACTACGAAACGAGTATTTCAGTCGGGCTTTTGTCTTTGGCTTCTTATTTAGACCAGCAAGGTATTGAAGTAAAAATTATTGATGCTATTCGTCAGAAGAATTATTTAGAATTGATTCAACAAGAGTTGCCCAAAGTTGATTTAGTTGGTTTGTCAGTAATGACTATGCAGGTTAGTTCCGCTTTAAAAATATCAAAATTAATCAAAGATTTTAAGCCGCAAATACCAATTGTCTGGGGCGGTGTTCAGCCAACTCTTTTTCCCGAACAGGTAGTCAGCCATCCCTTAATTGATATAGCTGTCTTTGGCGAAGGAGAACAAACATTATTAGATTTAGTTCAGACAATTAGAAATAAAGGTGATTTGAAAAGTATTCCCGGCCTTGCTTTTCAAAAAAAAGGAAAAGTTGTTGTTAATAGGAAAAGGTCATTTTTAAAAATGAATGATTTGCCTTTGTCTAAATGGTCTTTAATGCCTAAGGAGGTTTTAGAGGATATTATCCTAATTCCTACTCATACTAGCCGGGGCTGTCCTCATCAATGCGCTTTTTGTATTAATTCTATCACCAATAATTTCTGGCGGGGTTACTCCCCAGAAAAAGTTTTAGAGGGTTTAGAAAAAATTAAGCAGCTTTCCTATTTCCAAGATAAACCAATGCGCTTTTGGGATGAGAATTTTTTTACTGACATCCCAAGAGCTAAAGCAATTATTGAAGGGATGATTGAAAGAAAACTGGATAGACCATGGGAAACCACTGTCCGAGTAGATTATATTAGAGAAGGAATGATTGATGATAATTTTTTAAACCTTTTAAAAAAATCTGGTTGTTATCTTTTATCTTATGGCGGCGAATCCGGTTCAGAAATTGTTTTAAAAAAAATCAATAAAGGCATTAAACCAGAGCAAATTATTTATTCGGCTAAGCAGACCTTAAAATATGATATTATTCCTCAATATTCCTTTATGGTTGGCTTGCCCGGCGAGGAGCCAGCTGACATTAAGAAAACTATTCAAATAATTGACCAGTTGACTGACTTGAGCCCGCAAATTCAAATTTTGGGACCACAGGCCTTTCGGCCTTATCCTGGTTCAATTCTTTATCAGGAGTGTCTCTTGAGCGGCTGGTCAGCTCCTCAATCATTAACTGACTGGGCTAAGGCAGTTAAAGACGAATTAAATTTTTTATCGCCGCGTAATTTTCCTTGGGTTAAAGATATTGACTTAGTTGAATCATTAGAGGCCTATGTCAGATTTGGCGCTCATACGATTAAGAGCGCTCTTGACTCAACCGTTAAGACAAATAAGATATTTAAGCTGCTTTTTATTTTATTATGTCAGCTAAGATGGAAATTAAAATTCTTTAAATGGCCGATAGAGTTTAGAATAGCTAAAAAAGCAGTTACTAAAATATGAGAATTTTAATGATTAGTTTAGATAGGACTTTATTAGGCACTGATTATAGCGGTGATGTTTTAGAACGTCACCAAGAATATGCTGAAAAAGCAGGTAGTTTAGATATTATTATTATGTCTAAAAAAAGATTCAAGAGAAGAAAAATTAGTCCTCAATTAACTATTTATCCAACTAATTCTTCAACTAAGCTAAAGTATATTTTTGATGCTTTTAGAATAGCTAAAGAGATTTATTGGCCAGATAAGTTTGATTTAACAGTTAGCCAAGATCCTTTTTTAACCGGCTTGACTGGCTGGTTAATAAAAAAGAGATTTAAAGTCCCTCTGCTTATCCATTTTCACGGTGATTTTTGGCAGAACAAATATTGGCTTTTAGAAAAAAGAAGATGGTGGTTTAATTGGTTTTTTCTTATTCTAAGCAAGTTTTTAGTTGATGGAGCCGATGGTCTTCGGGTAGTCAGTTCAGGAGTTAGAGATAAATTAGTTAAGGGAGGCGTTGATAAGAAAAAAATCAGAATCATTCCCACGCCGGTTAATTTAGATAAGTTTATTTATTGTAATCCAGAAGAAGTTAGAAAATTTAGAAAAAAGCATCAAAATAGAAAGACGATTATTAACGTTGGGCGTCAGGATCCATCTAAAGATTATTCAACTTTATATAAAGCGACTGTTTTAATTTATAGCGATTACAAAAGATTGGTTTTTTGGCAGGTGGGAAACAAAGATTATCTTCCAGAGAAAATAAAGACAGATGAAAATTTAATATTAATCTCAAGCGGCAGAATTAAACAAAAAGAATTAGTTAATTATTATCATGCGGCCGATGTTTATGTTTCCTCTTCAAAACACGAAAGTTTTGGCAAGGTTTTAATAGAGGCCATGGCCGCCGGGCTGCCTGTGGTAGCTACAGCGACAACTGGTTCTCAAGAAATTATAAAAGACGGCCTAAATGGATTTTTAGTGCCCATTGGTGACAGTCAGGCCTTGGCTCGGAAAATTTTGTATTTATTAAATAATCCAGCCAAAGCCAAAGAAATGGGAGAAAACGGGCGACAGATGGTTAAAGAAAGATTTGACCAGCAGAAAATTATTAAAAAAATTATTGATTTTTGGCAAGATTTATGCGCTTATTAATGATTACCAGAAAAGTAGATTATAGAGATGCCTCGCCAGCTGGCTTTACTTATAATTGGGTAAAAAAAATAGGTCAGAGATTAGAAAAACTCTATGTTATTACTTGGCAGGAAAGTAATCAAGGAAATTTACCAAAAAATATTGAAATAGAATTTTTGTCGGGCAATAAATTTAAGAAGATTTTTGCTCTTTGGATAAAACTGTTAAAAATTTTACCCAGGGTTGACGGAATATTCTGCCATCAGAACCCAGAATATACTATTTTAGCTGCTCCTTATGCTAAATTATTTAGAAAAAGATTAATTAGCTGGTATACCCATAAAGCAGTAAATTGGAAATTGTCTTTAGTTAATTTATTAGCTGATAAAATATTAACTGCTTCAGAAGAGAGCTGTCGTTTGAAAAATAGAAAAAAGATTAAGGTAACCGGACATGGAATTGATGTGGATTATTTTAAGAATTATGAAGCAAAGACAAAAAATAAAGAAAAATTCAAGATTATTTCTGTCGGCCGAATCTCGCTAACTAAGGACTACGAAACTTTAATAAAGGCAGTTAGTAATATAAAAAATATTGAAGTTGAGATTATTGGCGGGCCGGTTTTAAAAAAAGATAAAGAATATTTTCAAAATTTAAAGCAGTTGGCCGGGAATATTAAGTTTTTAGGCCCAATATCTCATAATCAAATACTGCCTTATTATCAAAATTGCGATTTATTTATTAATTTAAGTCAGACCGGCAGTGTTGATAAGGCAGTTTTAGAAGCTATGGCCTGCCAGAGATTAGTTTTGACTTCTAATGAGGCCTTTATTGATATTGTTGGCAGAGATTTGATGTTTGAAGAAAAAAATCCGCCAGCTTTAGCTGAAAAAGTTAAGTGGCTAATGAATTTGTCTCAAGAAGAAAAAGAAAGAATCGGTCAACGATTAAGAAATGAAGTAGTCAAAAATCATAATTTAGATAATTTAGTTAGAAAAATAGTTAGTTTTTATGAAAAATAAAATATTATTAATTTATCCTAAATTTCATAAAGTTGATTTTGATGCTAAAAGTTATCCGCTGGGTATTTTAACCATCGGCACTTTATTAAAAGAACAAGGTTATCAGGTGAAATTGATTGATTTTTTAATAGAAAGTAATCCTTTAGATATATTAAAAAAAGAATTGGATGAAGATGTTTTATGTGCTGGTCTTTCAGTGATGACGCCGCAAATTCCTCATGCCTTAAAAATCAGTCAGCTAATCAAGGATTTTGATAAAAATATTCCCATAATTTGGGGAGGCATCCATCCGACACTTTTTCCAGAGCAGGTGATAGCTAATCCATTGATAGATTTTTTAATTAAAAGCGAAGGAGAGCTTTCTTTTCCTAAATTATTAAAATTCTTTCAAGGCAAAGGCAATTTAGAAAACATTACTGGTCTGGTTTATAAAAAAAATAATCAGATTTTTCAGAATCAAGGAAGAGAGTTAATAGATCTTAATGATTTGCCGATTTTGAGTTATGGTTTACTTTCGCCAAAAACACTGAAGTTTGATTCAGTTATTCTAAATACCAGCCGGGGCTGCCCTTATCGCTGTACTTTTTGTGTTAATACGGCTTTGGATAATCGCCGTTGGCGATTCCAAAAACCTGATAAAGTTTTAGAGGAATTGGACTATATTATTAATAAGCTCGGTTATAAAAAATTAAAATTTCAAGAAGATAATTTTTTTGTTAATCAAGAGAGAGTTTCAGAAATTTTAGAGGGGATTAAACAGAAAGGTTTAAAATTTAGATGGGTAACCAATTGTCGGGTTGATTATTTTAGAGATGATTATATTAACGACCAATTTTTAGAAAAATTAAAGGAAAGCGGCTGTTATAAACTAATGTTTGGAGCTGAATCTGGTTCTCAAAGGGTTTTGGATTTTTTAAAAAAAGATATTACTATTAGTCAGATTATTAAATCAGCTAAGCTCTGTCAAAGGTATGGTATTAGAGCCAATTATTCATTTATGACTGCTTTGCCCACTGAAACTAAAGCAGAGAGAATTAAAACTTTAAAATTGATCGATAAATTATTAGCTATTGGTCAATCAATTGAAATTATTAGTCCTCAACCTTATCGACCTTATCCAGGAGATGAATTAGCTCAAAAATGTGAAAAGATGGGTTATAAATTTCCTGATAGATTAGAGGACTGGCCAAAAGTGGTGGCTAAATCTTTAGATAGCAGTTCAAGTAATTTGGAAGATTTTCCTTGGGTTAAATCTCCTAGTCAAATCAGATTACAAAGAGTTTGTTCGATTATTGTTACCAGTCGCAAAAAGATAGGAGATTATCTAAAAAAATACCCGCTTTATTTGTCACCTTTAATAATACCTTTTTATTTATTTGAGAAGTTAAGATGGAAATTAAAATTTTTTAGCCTGCCTTTTGAATATTCTTTATTTATTAATCTTTACTGGCTGACTCAAAAATTAAGAAAAAATCGTTTATTCGGAGCAATTAAAAATTAAAAATTTTAATGTTTGAAGATTTTTTAAAACAAGCAGCAGAATATTTAAACACTAATCAATATTGTCAAAAGCACAAAATAGAACACACCGGCAAAAATATTTATGCAGTTGATTTTTACTCTTGTTTAGGCGAATTAGAAAAAGCCAAAGAATTAATATTAAAGACAATTAAAAAAATAACCAAGGATGGAAAATCTTGGATTTTTTATCCAGGCCGACTTAATCCTTATAATAAATCTAATAACGTAGTTGATTGCGGAGCAATAGTGGATTCTATATCTAATTTTTTGAAAAAACATAAAAATATTTTTACAAAAGATGAGCTGAATAAAGTAGAAAATGCTTTGAAAAGAGTAGTTTATACTTATTTAATTAAGGCAGCAGTCTATAAGCCGGTAACCAACCAAAGATTATGGGGATTAACCGGTCTGGCTTCTTATTATGATTATTCAAAAGACAGTCAGTTATTGCCTTTAATTGAAAAATCAGTAGAAATATCTCTTGACGAAATGACCAAAGATGGATTTTTTATATATTATCTAAAGGCTCAAGTAGATAATTCTTTCGGCGGTTATAGCGGACTGACTACTTATTATCAATCGCGGTGTGCTGCTTTCTTGTATTATATTATTGAGAAAGCCGATCTTGATTTAAATATTTACCAAGATAAATTAGAGAAAAGCATAGAAGCTTTATTGGCTATGTATAAAAAAGAAGGTTATAAGGATTTGAGTTTAGAATGTAAAAAATGGTATTGGTTAAGTGATTACGAAGTGACTTCTAATGCTTTTGATATCTATGCTTTATCAAAATCAAATAATCCTTTGGCCAGACAAGTATTAAATAATTCCTTGTTTCAGATTAAAAATCACTTTTATAATGGATATTTACATTCAGATAAAGGAATTAATCTTAATTTCCAATGTCATCTTTTTTGGAATGCTCATTTGGCTTGGCTAATCAGAGTTGCTGATATCAAAAAAATATGGGATAAAGTAGAGGACTTAAAAGAAATTGATTTTAATATGAGATTAGACAAAGTAATTAATATTTCTGGCAATAATTACCAAGTTATTTTAAATAATTTTTGGCAACCTAGAAATTTTATTGTTGGTATATCAAAGAACGGTTTGCCAAATTTATCTAATAAGAAATTTTTTAAATTTAAATTTATTCATCCTAAAAAAAATATTCTCAAAGCGATTAAAGAAAATCTGTATCATATTAAAGTTGCCTTTCATGGAGCAAATTCTATAGAAGGATTCTACAGATTTTTTTGGATGTTCAAAGAAATCTTTATTTCTTTTGTGCCGATATATCAATTAAAGTACGGTCAGATTAGTAAATTTAATTGGAATGATAATGAATTAAATTTTAAAGTAATTCCGGCAACCAAATTCGGTATTTTATTAAAAGACGTTGTTTATCATATTAAATTTATTTTTAATAGAGATAATTATCAGGTAATTATAAATAAATGAAACTTATTTACATCGCTAATATTAGATTGCCAACTGAAAAAGCGCATGGCCTTCAGATAATGAAGATGTGTCAGGCCTTTGCTTTAGCTGGTTTGGAAATGGAGTTAATAGTGCCTTGGCGGTTTAATAAAATTAAAAAAGACCCTTTTGATTATTATGGGGTCAAGAAAAATTTTAAAATTAGAAAATTACCCTCTTTGGATTTAATTCCTTTGTCTATTCCTTATTTTGGATTCTGGATTCAAAATATAACCTTTTCCCTAGCTGTCTTTTTTTATCTTCTTTTTAAAAAAACAGATTATATTTATTCGCGAGACCTGTTTTCTTTATGGATTTTGAGCTTTTTTAAGAAAAATCTTATTTACGAAGCTCATTATTTTCCCAAACATTTTTGGCTTTATCAAGGTAGCTTGAACAGAATCAAGGGATTAATAGTTATCACTCGAAAATTAAAGAGACTTTACCAAAAGAAAGGAATTACTCAAGAGAAAATTTTAGTTGCTCCTGATGGAGTTGATTTAGAGGAATTTAATATTAAAAAATCCAAAGAAGAATGCCGTAGAAAATTGAATTTACCTTTGGATAAGAAAATAATTGGTTATGTTGGTCAATTAAAAACTATGGGCATAGAAAAAGGTATTGCTGATTTAATTAAAGCAATGAGAACAGTTAAACATACACTTTGTTTGGTGGGTAGCCAAAATTTTGATGAGTATAAAAAATTGGCTAAAGGGGTAGATATTATTTTTGTCGGGCAAGTTCAGCACAAGTTTATTCCTTGTTATCTAAAAAGTTTTGATGTTTTGGTGATGCCTTTCCCCTGGACCGAACATTATGCTTTTTATATGTCTCCGCTGAAAATGTTTGAGTATATGGCGGCTCAAAAGCCAATTGTTGCTTCTGATTTACCATCAATTAGAGAGATTCTTAACGAAAATAATGCTATTTTAGTTAAGCCAGATAGTCCCGATGATCTAGCTAAGGGCATTGAGCAATCATTGAAAAAACCTGATTTTTCTGCTAAAATCTCAAGACAGGCCTATCAAGATGTCCAAGGACATACTTGGGTCAAGAGGACTGGGAGTATCTATAAATTTATATTTTGTATTATTAGAGAGAAGGTAAAAAGAAGATTAAACAAATAAATGTATTTTTTTAAAAAATATAGACTTCTATTTTCTCTTGGGCTTTTGGTGTTTTTTAGCATTTTATTATGGGGGCATACTTCCTTTAACACCGCTCCTAAAAGCGATGGAGAATATTATAATCAAATTGCCCTTAATTTAATCGAAAAACATAGGTTTATTTATGAAATAGATAATGCGGTTATTGAACCAGCCTACCCGGTTTTTATAAGTTTTATTTATTTGATTTTTGACAGAAATAGTTACGATATGGTACGTATTGCACAAATTCTTCTTTTATTTTTTTCCACACTTTTCGTTTATTTGATCGCTAAAAGAATCTTTGACGAAAAAACAGCCACTTTGACAAGTTTAGCTGTGGCTATTTTTTACGGCTTTGCGATTTCGGCTGTAAAATTTAACAGAGAAATACTCATATTGTTTTTTATCGTTCTTTTGGTTTATTTTTTAACTGAATCTTTTTTTAGACGGAACGGCAAATGGTTCTTTTCTTCGGGGGTAATAGTGGGTATACTTGCTTTGTCTGATGTCATAACCCAGTTTTTAATTATTCCGCTTTTGGTCCTATTGTTGCTTTTGCTTTTTAAAAAAACGTCTTTTATGAGAGCGGTTTTTCTATGTTTTTTGATGTTTGTTGGTTTTTCTATGATCGCGGGTTCTTGGAGTTTAGCTAATAATGTTTTAATGGATACTTACTCCTTGACACCTCGCGATGGCGATGCACTTTTTGCCAGAGTATCTATAATGGAAAGAGTTTCTGAAAACTATTTTGCATATTTTGTCGGACATACTTTTGGTTATTATTTTACCGATATTTTTTATCCAGAAACAGATTTGTTGGCTTATAGAGATTTTTCGGGAGTAATTAATAGAAAGTTAGAATTGGCTGGAGAGGGTTATTCTGCGGCAGAGGCAAACGGCATTATGCGACGCGAGGGACTCGAAAAAATTGCTAACCAGCCGTATAAATATTTTGCTATGACTGTTTTGGACTTTATCGCTTTTAATAATCCTATCATACCTTATAAATACGAGAATGGCCTTTGGGGCAATAGTCGAATTTATATGACATTTGTTGGTAGTGGACATAAAGGATTAGACGGGCTTATAAAAACGTTTGCAATTTTATTAATAAGAGCCGCCTGGTTTATGTTTTTTCTTTTAGCATTTTACGGATTTGTAAAAAAACGTTTGGCTTGGCGTAAATTCGCCGTTATTTTACTTATTATTTTTTATTTTAATTTGACCTATAGCATGGTTCATGCGATACCACGTTACGCTTTGCCTATCTATCCTCTATATATAATGTTTTTTGTTGTAGGATTTATAGCGCTTATTGATAAATTACCTCTGTGTAGTAAATTATCAAATAATATTTTAAGCAAGCTAAATCCGGCAATAAAATAATTATATGTCATACAAAAAAAAATCTTTTAGTGTAATAATTCCTGTTTACAATGAAGAAGCCGTGATTGAAAAAGTTGTTCAAAATATACAGTACGAGATGGATAAAATTAAGTCTGAGAACGAAATAATTATTGTAAATGACGGCTCTTCAGATAAATGTAGGAGGATTTTAGAATCCTTACTTGGAGTAAAGGTTATTCATCATCCTTACAGTAAAGGATATGGCGCCGCTTTAAAAACTGGAGTCAAAAACGCAAAATTTGACTGGCTTCTTTTTATTGATGGAGACGGTCAGCATAAACCTAAATATATTGCTGAATTTGTAGAATATATCCCTAATTATGATATGGTCGTTGGCACCAGACAGGGTTACAAGGGGCCGTGTATAAGACAACCAGGGAAGAAAGTTTTAAACTGGCTGGCTAATTATCTTGTTGATTTTAAGATTCCTGACCTGAATTCTGGTTTTCGAGTAGTAAAAAGAGATTTATTTAATAAGTTTATTCATTTATATCCAAACGGTTTTTCGCTTTCTACTACTATCACTCTCGCTTTCTTGAAGGCCGGTCTGAATGTAAAATACGTTCCCATTACTATTGAAAAAAGAACAGGAAAGAGTACCGTAAGGTCGCGCCACGCCTTAGAAGTCTTATTTCTAATAACTCGAATGATTGTACTTTTTTCTCCGATGCGCTTTTTTATGCCTTTGGCTATGTTACTTTTCTTGTTTTCTGTTGTTTCTATTGTTTATGACATTAGCCAGAGGAATTTGACTGATGTTTCTGTAGTTTTGTTTGTCTCCACGATTTTAGTTTTCTTTTTGGGTGTCATTCTGGATCAGGTGTCGGCGATAAGAAGAGAATCAAAAAATAATGTCCTTAAAAGATGAATTAAAAACCCAAAGAACAATAGCGAATACATATGTAAAGAGATATATCGTGCCGCACGCATTTATGTACCAGAAATATTTAGCCGGCAAGATGATTAATTTGGTTAAGCCGAAAGGATTAATTTTGGACAATGGTTGCGGCCCGGGATTTTTTTGTAAATATTTTTTAAAAGATTATGATGTTGTGGGTATCGATGTTTCTGAAGATATGTTAGTGCATGCCAGAGAGAATCTAAAGAAAGTCGTACAGGGCAACGCAGAAAGTCTACCCTTTCCTGACAATAATTTTAACACCGTGTTTGCCCGCTCACTGATTCATCATTTAGAAAATCCGCAAAGAGGGGTAAATGAAATATTCCGAGTTTTAAAAAATAACGGTAGAGTATTATTCGCTGATACGTTTTGCACGCCGGTCAGCTACATTCCCCGCAAAATTCTTTCCTTAACTTCTTTTTTTTCAAAAGATCATAAAAATTTAAAAGAAGGGGAATTAGTAAATCTAATAAAAGATTCCGGATTAAAAATTGAGAAAATAGAATATTGTGATTACCTAGGTTATGCCTTTTTAAGCGCCCCAGACATTTTCAATCCCTTAAAATTTATGCCTTTTAAAATTTCTTGGGCCAAAGCACTGATATCTTTTGATAAATTTTTATCTAAAGCCCCTTTGCTCAATAAATGGCTTGCTTCAGGGATAATTATCGTAGCTTATAAGTCTTATTAAAATATGCAGGCAAAGAAAGTTTTATTGATTCAACCAAATTATAAAATACAAAAGAAAACTGGAGCCTGGGGCGTTAACCCTCCGATGGGACTAGCTTATATTGCGGCTGTTCTGGAAAGAAATAATATATCTGTGAAGATTTTAGATGCAAATATCTTGAATCTTACAGTAGGGCAAGTTGTATCGGAAGCTATAAATTGGCATGCAGATATTGTCGGTGTAAGTATCATGACACCAGCTCATAATTTTGCTGTAGCAATTGCCAAGAAACTACCTGATAGGATTTTGTCGGCTGCGGGCGGTCCCCAGGCCACAGCAATTCCCGAAACTCTTCTGAAAGAAGGATTTAAAGTAGCTGCAAGAGGCGAAGGCGAATATTCTTTTTTAAAATTAGTACAAGGGAAAACCGTTGAGAATATTGATGGACTGTCTTTTTATGAGAATGGTCAAATTATTCATAACAAACCTCAGGAGTTTTTTAGCCCAGGCGAATTGCCATTGCCCGCCAGACATTTATTAATTAATAACGGCGTCGATAAGCCTTATTATTCTGGAGGCACCCAATACTTTCCCTGGGCGCGTATAATTTCTTCGCGTGGATGCCCTTTTAATTGTAATTACTGTAATAAATTGATTTTTGGCAGGAAAATTCGTTTTCGGACAGCCGAAAATGTTATGGACGAGATTGATTTCCTTGTTCAGAATTATGGTGTCAAAGAAATTAGTTTTAGCGATGACTGTTTTAATTTTGATATAGAGAGAGCTAAGAAGATTTTTGATCTAATTATTTCTAGAGATTACAAAATCCATATCAGGTTCTCTAATGGGTTGAGAGCTGATAAAATAGACGAAGAATTTTTAGAAAAAGCAAAAAAGGCCGGATGTTATTATATTGCTTACGGTATCGAATCTGGTTCTCAAGAAATTCTAGATAAAATTCCCAAGGGGATTACCTTAAGGGCGATAAAAAAAACCGTAAACCTGACAAAGAAAATCGGAATTCCTATGACGGGTTATTTTATGGTCGGTCTTTTGTGGGACACTAAAGAAACTATGCAAAAAACTATTGATTTTGCCAAGGAGCTGGATTTAGATGTAGCACAATTCACGATTGCCTATCCCTATCCCGGGACACGTATGTGGAACATTATCAAAGAGAACGGCGGCGAAATCTTTTTTAATAATTGGGAAGATTTTCACCATACGACGGCCAAGTCTATTTATTCAATGCCCGGCATGGCCACACCAGAAGAAATAAATGAAATGTATAGAAAAGCTCACCGTGATTATTACTTCAGAGTAAGTTATATTATTAAACATGCTTTAAAATTCTTTTTGTCTTGGAAAAAATTTAGAATTGGACTTCGCGGCCTAAAGGCTATTTTATATACGCAAAATAAAAAATAATCTATGCGAGTTTATTTATTAAATCCTCCTTTTGTGAAAAATTTTATTCGTTCTTCGCGATGGGCGAGAAGGGCTTTTGCTGGAAGTCAGTGGTATCCCATATTTCTAGCTTATGCTACTGGTTTTTTAGAGGAAAACGGTCACAAAGTTAAATTGGCGGACGCGCTGGCTTCAAACACCAATATTGATAATGTGCTTTTAGACTTAAAAAGCTTTTCTCCGGACATAGTCGTTGTGTATACTTCCTGGCCGAGTTTGGCATCTGACATTTCTTTGTCGGAAAAGATAAAAAAAGAAACAGGAGCTCTCATTGTCTTTGTCGGTCCTTGGTGCGCGATGAATCCCAAAAGAATTTTATCAAAATCATTGTCTGTTGACGTCGTTATAAGAAAAGAGCTAGAGTTGCCTCTTTTGGAGATAGCCAATGGTAGAAATTTATCAGAGATTAGGGGAATTGACTGGCAAAAAGGAGGAAAAGTGTTTGAAAATAAAGACGGTGATTTTTTGACTAACGAGCAATTGGACCAATTACCTTTTGTAACCGATGTGTACAGGAAGCACCTTGATATCAAGAATTATAGACAGTCCAGTCTGAAATATCCTTTTGTTGATTTTTTTACCGGCAGAGGTTGTTATTGGGGGCAGTGCACTTTTTGCCTGTGGCCTCATACGATTCATTCCGGCGCCCCACGATACAGGAAAAGAGGAATAGACAATGTGTTGAGTGAGTTAAAATATATTAAGCAATATTTACCGGAGGTTAAAGAGGTTTTTGTCCAGGACGATACATTGCCATCGGATCGCGCTTTGGAATTTTCAAAAGCAATTTTAAAGAATAATTTAAAAATAAATTGGTCTTGCTACGCCAAGCCGTTGCTGGACTATAAAACTTTAGCGATGATGAAAGGGGCCGGGTGTCGTTGTTTACATGTTGGTTATGAAAGTGCCGATGATGATATATTAAGATTTTGTCGCAAAGGCCAGACGGTTAAAATGATGGAGAGATTTACGAAAGACGCCAAAAAAGCGGGACTGATTATTCATGCTGATTTTATCGTAGGATTGCCCGGGGAAACAAAAGAAACAATTGTTAAAACTATAAACTGGGCAAAGAGATTAAAATTATTAGACTACCAATTCGCTGTTCTTCAGCCCGAAGAAAATACTCCTGTATATGATTATTTAAAAAAGAAAAAGTATCTTTCAGGTAAAGATGAGATAAATTATCCCGAGCTTTCCTCAGGCGATTTATCGAAGTGGAGGATTAGGGCATACCACAAAATCTATTTAAGTCCGAGTTATTTGTTGCGGCTTGTAAAACATCCATCACAAATGAAACGCATGCTTAACATGAGTATTAAAGGATTGCCTAATTTAATAAAAAAAAGACGGGATTAATATCATGAATTACCCTTATGTTACAATTTTAATACCCATTAGAAATGTCGCCAAATACATCGGTCCTTGTCTTGAGGCGCTGTTAAACCAAAGCTATCCGCAAGACAAGTTTGAGATTTGGCTTTTAGATAATAATTCTGATGATGGGACTTTAGATATTGTCTCTCGGTATCCTAAAGACAAGGTAAAGGTCATTCAATCCGGTGTTCATTTACCTCCCGCGAAATACAACAAAATTTTGTCAGAAATAAAAAGCGAGATAGTTGGCTTTGTGGATGGCGATGCCAATGTTCACAGTGATTGGCTTATAAAGGTAGTGGAACCACTTGCAGATCCTAAGGTGGCTGGTGCTAGTGGTATGATACTTACGGCAAATAAACAAAAAATAGTACCGAGAATTATAGGATACGAATTACAGGACAGATATGAACGAATGCCTACCGAGATTAAACGTGTAGCTACCATGCATGTTGTTTACAAAAAAAATGTACTTCAAAAATTGGGGGGTTTTAATACGGATTTAAAAACTGGTTACGATTGTGAAATAGGATACAGAATTAATAATGCTGGGTATAAAATTATAAATATACCTGATGCTAAAGTCTATCATAACCACCGAGAATCACTTTGGGCGTTTTTCAAACAGCAATATGAATATGGGAAGTTTGCCGTTTTTAGGTATTTACAAATTCCTAAAAATCTAAAAGGAGACGAAGTGACATCGTTTTGGATGATTTTCCAACCAATATTTTATCTTTTATCTTTCATCCTTTTGCTTTCGCTTTTATTTTTCGAAATTCCCTGGTGGCTTGTTTTTATTCCTCTTTTAATTTTGTTTGGCGAGTATTTATTTTCTGCCGCCCGTTTAAGTATAAAATACAGAGATATCTCTGCCTTATTTTTAATAGTTATTTACATAATCAGGGTGTGGGGATGGGGTTTAGGGGTTCTCTCCGCTTTACCACGATTAATTTTTGGCCTCGGCAAGCACAACTCTACTAGAATTAAAAATGCGTAAAACTTTTTTAAAATCGATTTCGTACTTGGTTATATTTCTGATTCTATTTTTTTTGTGCTGGCAATTTTTCGCTAATTGGCAGAAATTAAAAGAGTACGATTTTTCTTTTGATTATTTATATTTGATTTTATCGGTTTTGTTTTTAGCTCTCGCCTTGGCGGGATTAAGTTGGGTTTGGAACAAAATCCTTAAATATATAAAAAATGAGAATAATTTATCTAACCTGGATGCATTAAGGATATATTTGTATTCCGAGTTTGGAAAGTATCTTCCCGGCAAGATTTGGACCATATTGGGTAGAATTTACTTAGGCGCCAAAAAAGGTATTTCTAAAAAGGATTTGGCTGTCAGTTCTTTTCTGGATGTGGCGCTTTCTACCGGGGCAGGTCTTGTATTAGGGACATTTTTTTTGCTTATTTTTCTTGGTAACTTTTTTTCTTATTTATATTTTTTGTCTGTATTGGTAGCGCTGGCTGGGTTGATCGCGGCGCATCCGCGCGCGTTTTATCCTGTTTTTAATTTTGTCTTTCGTAGACTAAAAAAGGTTGAAATTTTGCCTTCTGAATTTTTGAGCTACACGAAAATATTAAAGGCATTTTTTTGTTATTTGTTAATATCTTTTGTAAGCGGAACAGCTTTTTTCTTTTTGGTAAAATCTATTACTAGTTTATCTTTTTTTTATTTTCCGGCCATAATCGGTGTGTACAATCTGGCTGTTAATCTCGGAGTCGTTGCAATTTTTGCTCCTAGTGGTTTGGGTATACGCGAAGGTATTATGACTTTGTTTCTGAATATTTATTTTCCCGTCAGTGTGGCTATTTTGATTTCACTGATAGCTAGGATATGGTTGACTGCAGTGGAGATAGGACTTTTTCTACCTCTTTATTTCTTGAGTAAATACAAAAGTTAATTATGTGCGGCATTTTTGGCATAGTGACAAGTAAAAATTCTGATATGGGATTGAAAGAAGTCCAGAAATCAATGGCAGTTCTTTTTAAGCTGTCAGAAACGCGCGGCAAAGAGTCTTCGGGTATGGCTATTAAAAATTTGACTCTTAAAAAAATTAATGTACTGAAGTCGCCTGTTCCGGCTAGTCAGTTGATAAAAACTAATGGTTATAAGAATTTTTTGAAAGAATCATTGTCTAAAAATAATCTTAAGTTAAGTTACCCAATTGCCATAATAGGTCACTCTCGGCTATTCACAAACGGTACTCAAGAGGATAATAACAATAATCAACCTGTTATAAAAAGTAACTGTGTCGCCGTGCACAATGGAATTATTACAAACGTTAATGATTTATATCACAAGTATAAAGATGCTTTAAAAAGGTCATATGAAGTGGATACTGAAATTTTTCTGGACATTTTACGATTGGATATAAACCAGGACAAGAATTTAATTGAGGCTACAGTAAAGATTTTTCAAGAAATTGAGGGCACGGCTTCTGTGGCCGTTTTAATGAATGATTTGAATAAACTTTTGCTAGCAACGAATACAGGCTCGCTTTATTGCTGTTTAAATACAAAAAGAAATGTTTTTGTTTTTACTTCGGAGAGATATATCATATCTTCTTTCATAAAAAAGTATAAAAAGATGATTTGCGAAATTGGGCATATAAAACCTTTCACGGGCAAAGTAATAGATTTAGAAAATTTTTCCGTGAGCGATTTCAATTTCAAAAACGAATTATTGGACAAGACAAAAGAAAAATTTATTGAGCCCGCGGATGAGCTAAAAGATTTTTCTAGGAAGTACGAAGCGTCTAACGTGGCAAAAAAAGGAAAAAGTGGTGTGGAAAAACTACTGGAATACAATATAGACGCTATTAGCCAGCTTAAGAGATGTACCAGATGTATTTTACCTGAGACATTTCCTTTTATTAAATTTGACGAAGAGGGCGTGTGCAATTATTGCAGGAATTATAAAAAAATAGAGTATCAAGGAATAGATAAACTTTTGGAAATCGTGGAGCCATATAGAAGTAAAAACGGCGGGCCGGATTGTATCGTGCCTTTTAGTGGTGGCAGAGACAGCTCGTATGGTTTGCATTATATTAAAACTGTTTTAAAAATGAATCCCGTTGCTTTTACTTATGATTGGGGTATGGTAACTGATTTAGCTAGGCGAAACCAGGCAAGGATTTGCGGCAAGCTGGGTATTGAGCATATTTTGCTTTCGGCTGATATTAAAAAAAAGAGAGAAAATATAAGGAAAAATGTGACGGCGTGGCTGAAGAAGCCTGATTTGGGTATTATTCCTTTGTTTATGGCGGGCGATAAATCTATCTATTCTTATTTAAATAAAATCAAGAAACAGAACAATATCACTCTCAATATTTGGTCTGGCAACAGAATGGAAAGCACTGATTTCAAGGCCGGCTTTTGCGGCGTAAAACCACTTTTTTACAAAAAGAAAAGAGCGGATTATCTTACTTTTATGCAAAGTTTACAGCTGGCTTTTTATTATCTAAAGAGATTTTTGTCCAACCCGGTTTATTTGAATGGTTCAATTTTTGATAGCATTTTCGGTTATTACTCTCAATATTTTGATCCGAGAAGGGGTTTTTTGTTATTGTATGATTATGTTGAATGGAACGAGAGAAAAATTGAAAGAATACTTTTTGATGAATATGACTGGGAAACATCGCCTGACACCAAAACGACCTGGCGCATAGGCGACGGGACGGCGTCATTTTATAATTACATTTATTATACAATCGCCGGTTTTACCGAATCCGAAACTTTCAGAAGTAACCAAATACGAGAAGGATTGATAACAAGGGAGGAAGCATTAGGAATTACAAGAAAAGAAAACAAGCCGAGACTTAAATCAATGAGTTGGTACTGCGATATTGTCGGATTGGATTTTGAAAAGACAGTCAAAAAAATAAATTCTATGCCAAAACTTTATTAAGTCGAATTTATGTGTGGGATAGCAGGGAAGATTAATTTTAATAAAGAGATTGTGGAAGATTGGGAAATTGACAGGATGCTGGATGCTATGAAATACCGCGGGCCAAATGACCGCGGGGTTTTTGTTGACGGTAATATCGGTTTAGGGCATTTGCGTTTGAGTATTTTAGACCTTAGTTCAGCTGGGCATCAACCAATGAAAAGCAGTGATGGTTCTTTAATTATCAGCCATAACGGCGAAATTTATAATTATATTGAGATTAGAAAAGAGCTTCAAGAAAAAGGATATACTTTTAAAACTAATACTGACACAGAAGTAATTTTAACGACTTATCAAGAGTGGGGTGAAGATTGTGTTAAAAAGTTTAATGGGATGTGGGTTTTTGTTATTTGGGATAAAAAGAAGAAAAAACTTTTTATTTCCAGAGACCGTTTTGGCATTAAGCCATTTTTTTATTACCAAGATAAAAACATCTTTGTTTTTGCTTCAGAGATTAAATCATTATTACCTTTTTTAAAGAAAAAAGAGATTAATTATCCTTTTTTGTATAATTTTATTGACCGTCAGATGTCTTATAGAAGTAATCAAACTTTATTTAAAGACATTCAATTCTTACGGCCAGCTCATAATCTGATTATCGATTTAAAGAATAAAGCAAAAATAAAAGAGGAATATTATTGGCAGTTTTTGCCGGATAGATTTCGAGAAAAATATGATTATACCAAGCCGATTGATACCTTTAGAGAACTTTTAATTGATTCAGTCAGATTAAGATTAAGAAGTGATGTGCCAATAGGAGTCTGTCTTTCTGGTGGAATTGATTCCAGTGTGATTACCTGTATTATCAACAAAATTTTAAAACAAAAAGTTAAAACCTTTTCATCTATTTATAAACAGCCGGGCTATGGAGAGAAAGAATTTATTGATGAAGTTAATAAAGAATGTCAAACAGAACCAACTTTTGTTTATCCCAGTGCTGATAATTTCTTTGAAATATTAAAATCCTTAATTAGGCATCATGACAAACCAGTCAGAATGCCTGGCACTTATTCTCAATGGCATGTTTTTGAATGTGCGACCGACAAAGTAATAGTTACTTTAGATGGTCAAGGAGGGGATGAATTATTAGCTGGCTATCCTTATTATTATCCGTATTACTTAGCAAATTTAATTAAAAATTTATCAATTATTAAATATTTGAAAACTAAAAAAGAAATAAAAGAACGTTTAAAAAAAGATTATAATAAAGATATTTTAAAATTATTATTTCCTTGGTTAGTAAAATTTAAGCGTTTTTTTAAAAAAAGTAGCCGTTGGCAGGACCAAATTCTAACTAAGGATTTTATTTTAAAATACAAATCATCATTAATAAAAAAAGAACCAAAAGTTTTTTCTAGTTATTTAAATCAAGAACTTTACCGGACTTTTGTTACTACCAACCTGCCGATGCTTCTTGACAACGAAGATAGAATTAGCATGGCTTTTTCTTTAGAGTCAAGAGTTCCCTTTCTAGACTATCGTTTAGTTGAATTTTGCTTTGGCTTGGATTACGATAAAAAGATTAATGGCTATACGACTAAATATATTTTGCGAGAAGCCTTTAAGGATATTCTTCCTAAAAAGGTTTATCAACGTAAAGATAAAAAGGGATTTCCTACACCGCTTGAACATTGGTTTCGTAAAGAATTAAAAGCTGATTTGAAAAAGATATTTACTTCTAAGAAATTTGCTAAAGATAATATTTTAGATGCTCAAAAAATTCAAAGAATATTTTCCGAGCACTTAACTGGCCGAGATCATTCAAGAATACTTTGGCGGGCTTTGGTAATTCATTTTTGGCTTAAAGAATATTTTTAAATAAAATTATGAATAAATTTGCTTTTGGTAAAAATTGGCAAAGATATCTTAAGATGCATAATCCAAAACGGTTGGAAGTAGCTAAAAAATCTATTACAGATTTTATGAGTATAGAGAATTTAAAAGGTAAGCTTTTTTTGGATGTAGGCTGCGGATCGGGTTATTTTTCTTTGGCCGCTATTCAGTTGGGAGCTGATGTAATCAGTTTTGATATAGATCTAGACTGCATTAAATGCTGTCAATTTTTTAAAAAAAAGCTGGTAATCCGGATAATTGGCAAATATATCAGGGATCAATTTTGGATAAGAAATTCTTGTCAAGATTACCACAAGCTGATGTTGTTTATTCTCACGGCGTTTTGCATCATACGGGCAATATGTGGCAAGCTATGGAAAATGTAAAATTCTTGGTTAAAGACGACGGCTATTTGTATATTGCTATTTATAATACAATACATGGTCTTTTTAGCGGGTCTAAGGCTTGGCGAAGAAAGAAACAAATTTACAATCGCCTACCAAGAATCTTACAATATCTTTGTGAAGGACTTTATATTTTTAGACGTGGTATTTTACCCAATCTTATACGTTTTAGAAATCCGGTTAAAGATTGGAGAAATCATTATCATAAACGGGGCGAAAGTTATTTAGTCGATTTAAAGGATTGGTTAGGTGGTTATCCTTATGAGTATGCTAGGCCAGATGAAGTATTTAATTTTTATAAAAACGAGTTTACATTAGTTAATCTATTAACTAAAAATACTTTAGCTTTAAATGTTTTTCTATTTAAAAAAAATAATAAACAATGAAAATATTTCTGGTTAATAATTTTTCTCCTCAAGAGGCAATTGGTGGTTCAGAAATTCAATGTTGGCTTTTAGCTAAATATTTAGCCAAGAGAAGTCATCAAACTGCTTATTTAGCTTTACAAGGATTATTTGGAAAAAAACAAGAACAGATCGATGGAGTTGAAATTTATTATCTCACCGACAAGAACGATAGCAAATTAAAAGTATTTACAAATTTTTATAGCTTGTTGAAAAAAGAAAAACCAGATATTTGCTATATCAGATTTTTTAGGTATTTGTTTTTCTTAAATAAAATATCCAAATTTCTAAAAATTCCAGTAGTTTTTAATACTTCTCACATTAATGACTGCCAGCCAAATTTAGAAAAAATTAAATTTTCTTTAAACCCATTAAGATTTTTAAAATCAATCAGAATCGTTCTCCAAAGACATCTTAATTTTTCAACTTTTAGAAAAGTTAAGGTTATTACTATTAATAAATATCAGGCCAAGTTATTAAAGGAGAAATATAATATCAAAGCAAGCTCGATTTATAACAGTATGGAAGATAATTATGCTCAAAATCAGACAAATAAGCAAAAGCAAATAGTTTGGGTTAATAATATAAAAGCTCGCAAAAGGCCGGAGGTGTTTATTAAATTAGCTAATCAATTTAAAAATAGCCCTTATAAATTTTTAATGATTGGTAATTTACAAAGCGATAAATATCAAAAAATGATTAAAAAATGTGAGAAAGAAAATAGTAATTTTAAATATCTGGGCGGTAAATCGCCAGAGGAAGTTGATAAGATTTTAGCCGCTTCGGAAATTTTTATTAACACTTGTCAACCAGAGGGCTTTGGTAATAATTTTATCCAGGCCTGGTTCAATCAATGTCCGACCATCACCTTAAGCTTTGATCCTGATGATATAATCAAAAACAATCAAATAGGTTTTCATTCAGGGAATCAAAAACAGATGAAAAAAGATTTACAAAGATTAATGGATAATGATAGTTTAAGAATAACAATGGGAAAAAGAGCTAGAGAATATACTTTAAAAAACCATAAGATTATTGATAATGTTAAGAAATACGAAAAGAAATTCAAAGAGATAATTTATGAATCAGATAGTTAAAAAATTTAATACTTTAGTCAATAAAATAGAAATTATTTTGGGGAGGCAAAGATTATTTTCTTATCCCCAAGATGTTCAGATTGAACCAACTAATCGCTGCAATCAGCGTTGTATTATGTGTCCCCGTAATGACAAACTTGATGTGCCGATTGGTGATATGAATTTGGAGACCTTTAAAAAAGTTATTAATAAATTACCAACTATTAGAAATTTACTGCTCAATGGCTTGGGTGAACCAGTGCTTAATAAAGATTTACCAAAAATGATTGCCTATGCCAGTCAACAAGGAATTAATGTTTCTATTAATTCAAATTGTGCCTTAATTGATGAATCCTTAGCTAAGAAATTAGTTGAGAGCGGTCTGCTTTTAATTAAAATTTCTATGGATTCGCCAGACCCTCAAATTTATCAATCTATTAGAAGGGCTCCTCTTGAACCAGTTATCAAGGGTATTGAAAATTTGGTTAAGATAAGAAAAAAGAAAAAATCTCAATACCCTCGGCTTTGGTTTAATTCTATTATTATGCAGCAGAATTATAAAAAATTATTTGATATTTTGCGTTTAGGAGAAAAAATAGGCATTGATTCAGTTCGTTTTAAACCGCTTGATATTTGGGAAGTAGAAGAGAATAAAGAAATGATTGTTAAAGGAACCGAACTCAAAGAAACTCTTGAGAAAACCTTGGAGTCAGCTAGAGATATAAATGTTAATCATAATTTAAAGAGGCTTTTGAAAAATTTTGATGTTTATTATCGGCCAAAAGCTAAAATTCCCTGTTATTCGCCTTGGACAGAATTATATATTCAATATTATGGAGGGGTCCGGCTTTGCTGTGAATTTTATAGTAAGAAATATGATATCGGAAATATTTTAAAAAAGGATTTCAGGGAAATTTGGAATAGTCCGAAAATGCGCCAAATCAGAAAAGAATTTATAAAAGGCAATACTTATTTTCCTGTTTGCCAAACTTGCAATCGTTTTCAGAGGAATATTCTTATTTATAATAAAATAAAAAAATGGACAAGAATTTAATCAAACTTGATATTGGTTGCGGAAAAAGGAAAAGAAAAGGATGTATTGGTATAGATATTGATAAAAACAGCCAGGCTGATATTATTGCTTCAGCTTTAGAACTTCCTTTTAGTGATAATAATATAGATGAAATATATTCTGTTCATTTGGTAGAGCATTTTTCTCCTCAAGAAGCTCAAAATTTTTTTAATGAGATTTATCGGGTCTTGAAAAAAGGTGGTCAGGTATTTTTGAAAATTGATGTTGATTGGACTAAAAAAAGATTATTAACAAAAGACCCAACCCATAAATACCGCTATTCAGTTAGAGAAATAAAAAAAATACTCAAGCAGTTTAATTTTAGCCAGAGCAAAGTAGTCAGAAAGATATATTTAATAAAAGGTCATTTAAGAAATAAGATTTTTGTTGAGTTAGTTAAATGATTGTTAATTTAGATTTTTTTAACCAACCAGCAAGTGATGGCTAAGTTGATAAAACGACCAATGACCAGAGCTAAAATTACGCCTAGTAAACCGTAAAGATGAATAAACAGAAATAGCAAACCTATTCGGATAAGCGGGCTGTAAATATTTAATTGATATAATTGCTTTTTAGCCATTTTGGCTTGGAGGACGACATGAGGCAGTATGCCAACGGCTGTAATTAATGAAATTGAAAATATTTGGGAGTAAAAAACTGATTCTAAATATTGAGGAAAAAATAATTTATAGAAGTAAGGGGCTAAGAAAATATATACGACAATACCCAAGCCAATAAACAGAGCAAGTTTGAACATTTTTTGGAAAATAGTCGCTTTGATTTCTTTCCTGGGTCTGACGGAAAATTTAGGCAGAGTTAAAAGCCGGATGTTTTTAAGAAAACTTTTTAATTGTTCTGGCGGAATAACGGCAAAAGAATAAATAGCTAATTCAGCCGCTCCCAAATAGTGGAAAACAAGAATCTTATCTAAGTAATTAGCCAAAGTATCAATTACACCTATTAGGGTTAAATGTTTACCATAAGAAATAGTTTGTGGGTCTTCCTCTTTGTTTAAGCGAGGTTTTTTTAATGTCAATATCAGAAAAATAAACCGGAAGAGAGTATAAGAGAAAAAATAAACTAAAAGAATTAAGAATAGATTCTTAGTCAGAAAAAGGGTAAGGATTAAAGCAGTTATTGAGAGGAAATGAACTAAAGTAGAATATTTGACTTTAATATTAAATAATTTTCTGCCAGCCAGCAGAGCGTTATAAATATTAAAAGAATCCATTAAGGGGAGAAACACGGCAATAATCAAAAAAGAAATAGTTAAGGTAATATTGTCATTAAAATAATAATAACCAGCTAATCCTAAAGAAGCTAATCCGCCTAAGATGCCCCAGTGGATTTTGGTTTTTAATCCTCTGATTAAAGACCCTTGATAACCTCGGCTGACAGCTTGGATGACAGCTGTGTCAATTCCGGCTAATGTTGGAATAGCTAACAAGCTGGCTATAGAAAGAATATATCTGAAAAACCCATAGGTTTCTTTGGGTAATAAATTAGCAAAAGCCAGAGCCAATAAAAAAGAACAGATAGTGGAAATTATCTGTCCCAGGGTCAGCCAAGAACCGCCTTTAGCTAAATAGATCATATCAGTTTTAGTATATTTTTCAGATCGGCGAAGAAGGCGATAGATTTTCTGTCTTGCGCTTTTTATCATTATCTGCCGCCTCCTTTTAAAATAATTTTAATGGTTCTTAAGAGAATACTTAAGTCTAAGATAAATGAGCGGTGTTTAATGTAGAAAAGCTCGTATTGGAGTTTTTCAATACTGTCTTGGACCGAAGCACCGTAGTGAAAATTGACTTGAGCCCAGCCAGTTAAACCGGGTTTGACAATGTGACGGATTTGATAATAGGGAATTTCTTTTTCCAGTTGCTGGACAAACTCAATTCTTTCCGGCCGCGGACCAATAAAACTCATCTGGCCAGTAAAAATATTCCACATTTGCGGTAGTTCGTCTAAGCGAGTTTTGCGTAGAAAATTACCTAGTCGGGTGATACGGTAATCTTGATGGTCAGCCCATTGAGCGCCGTTTTTTTCGGCTTCTTCAATCATTGAACGAAATTTAATCACCTTAAAAATTTGACCATCCTGACTGATTCTTCTTTGTTTAAAGAAAATAGGTCCTCGACTATCCAATTTTATAGCCAAGATAATTAAAGGATAAAAAATTAAACTGATTAAGCCAAAAACAAAAGCGCCCAGCATATCAAAAATTCGCTTAAAGGCCTCATAAAAGTTTTTTTGACTTTCAGTTAAATTTTCCAAAAACCATATTTCACCAATACTGGAAATAGGTACTTTGCCTAATATTTTTTCATAAAAAGAAGGCAGGTCGCTAAAACTGATTTTGAGTGGCAGGCATTGATATAAACTCTGGACTAATCTTGAATCATGATGAGGGTCAATGGCGGTGATGATTGTTTTAATATTTTTTTGAGTAGCCATTTCCAACAAGTCAAAAGGGGTTTGGATGTTCCGGGGTTTGATTTGTTTAATTGTTCGGTAACCCAATTGAGGGTTATCTTTAATGATTTGATTTATCTGTTCGCTTTCTTTGTTTCTGCCGATAAAGAGGACATTGTTGACGAGAGTCGAGGTTTTAAGCAGATGGTTATAAAGCTGCCGCCAAGCAGAAAAAAGCAAAGTGAAAATAGTTAAATTCAAAAATAGATTTGTTTTAGGGGTAATGCCGAAGTAATGAATAAAATAAAAGAAAGCAATGGCTAAACCAGCATTAATCATTAAGCCGCGCAGCAAAGTAGAATAGAAGTTTATATTATTTCTGGCTAAGGTCAGTTCATAAAGGCCGGCAATATAAAAGACAATTAACCAGAAGAAATAAATAATAGTAAAAGGCCAAAAATGCTGATGCCAGCGATTAAAATCAAAATTGCCGCCGTAGCGGACGAATAGAGTTAGCCAAAGGGACAAATATAAAACAAGGATATCACCGAGTAGTAAAGTGATTTTTTTTAGATTAGGCATTGATTTTATTCTATCATTTTAACTTGATAAATCAAGCTCAATAAAGTAAAATAAGTATAATGAGACCAAATATTATTAAAGGAATTATTTATACCTGTCTCTATTTAACTTTGATAGCTCCTTTTTTAGTTTGGGGAAGATTTTTATTCCCTTATATTACTCCCAAGACGCTCTTTTTCCGAATACTTATTGAAATAGCTCTATTTTTCTATATTTTACTGATTATTTATTGGCCTCAATATCGGCCTCGCTTTTCTAAATTAACCTGGGCAATTTTGATTTATTTTTTAATTATTACCTTTGCCAGTATTTTTGGCCTTGATCCTTACCGCAGTTTTTGGGGAAATATTGAAAGAGGCGAGGGATTATTGACTATTTATCATTTATTTATCTTTTTTATCTTGATTAGTAGTTTATTTAAGGAAAAAAAAGAATGGCTAAGGTTTTTTAATATTTCTGTTTTTGTTAGTTTGTTGATTAGTTTTTATGCTTTGGGTCAAAAATTGGGCATAGGTTTTTTGCTGCCCAGCGCTGGCGGTACTCGCTTAACCGGCACCATTGGTAATGCCAGTTTTTTAGCGGCTTATTTATTATTAAATATTTTTCTTTGTTTGTTTCTTTTTGTTAATAAAAGACATCCTGGCTGGCGAATTTTCTATGGATTAGTTTTTTTATTTGAGGTCTATATTCTTTTTCAGACAGAAACCAGAGGCGCTCTATTGGGCTTTTTTGGCGGCTTATTGCTTTTAGCTCTTTTAAGTATTATTTTTTCTAAAAACAAAAAACTCAAGCTTGGATTTGTTGGTCTGTTTTTAATATTAATTGTTTTAGCCACTTCAATTTGGCTTTGTCGAGATCAGTCCTGGGTTAATAATATTAATGCCTTGCGTCGTTTAACGACCATTTCTACTACTGATATCACTACTCAATCGCGACTGTTGGGCTGGCAGGCCGCTTGGCAGGGCTGGCAGGATAGATTTCTTTTTGGTTATGGCTATGAGAATTACAATATTGCTTTTAATAAATACTTTCCTGTTTTAATTTACCACGATCCTGGCTCCCGGGTTTGGTTTGACCGGGCTCATAATATTGTTTTTGACCAGGCCGTGCCCGGCGGTATTTTTGGTTTATTAGCCTATCTAAGTATTTTTGGATTGACTCTTTGGATTTTATTGTCTAAGAGGCGTCGTGACGATATTGGTTCTTTTATTTTAATTTCTCTTTTAGCGGCTTATTTTGTTCAAAACTTTTTTGTCTTTGATACTTTGGGCACTTATATTCTTTTTTATTCAGTTTTAGGTTTTCTGGCTTATTTATCTACCTCTGGCCAGAATCAAATAAAGCCGGGCAGTCAGCCAAGAATGTTTTTTGTTGTTATTTTAGCCCTAGTTTTTATCTGGTCTGTTTATATCTTTAACATTAAGCCAGCTACGGTTAATGCTTTTTCGATTAGGGGATTAAGTTTTGCTTATCATAATAATTATCGCCAAGCCATAGATGAATTTAAAAAGGCCTTGGAATATCAGACCAATCAAGCGCCCGAAATTAGGCAAAATTTAGTTAATTTGGTTACTAATGCTTCGCAGAGTAATCAGTTTACTCAACAAGAAAATAAAGAAAATTTTGATTTTGCTATTCAAGAAATAGAAAAGAACCTGGCCAGGTCTCCTTTAAATGCTCGCCATTATATGTTTGCCATGACTCTTTATAATGCAGCTGGTCAATATAACCGGGTAGTTGATTTAGGCTATCAGGCCTTAAATTTGAGTCCAAGTCGTCCCCAGATTTATTATCTGATGGGTCAAGCCAGAATATCTCAGGGTAAATATCAAGAAGGTATTGAGTATTTCAGAAAAGCCGTAGAATTGAATCCTCAGGTGATGGAATCATATTGGAATTTAGCCACCGCCTATATTATTACTAGGCAAAATGAATTAACCGAAGAAGTATTTAGCCAAATGGCAGAAAGAGGCTTTAATTATTATTCAACGAATAGCTTGCAAAGATTGACTAAAATTTATTCAGCCATAAAAGATTTTCAGAAACTCACTTTACTTTATCAAGAGATGATTAAATTAGAACCAAATAATCCTGACCTTTATGCTAGATTAGCCGCTGCTTATAAAGGAATAGGTCAAATAGCCAAAGCTAAAGAAGCGGTTCAAAAAGCCGTGGAATTAAATCCCGGCTTCAAAGAAGAAGCCGAAGCGTTTTTAAACTCATTAGAAGAATAAACCATGAGGAAATACTTAATTATAATAATTGGGAGTTTGTTTGTTTGCTTAACTGGTGCGCAGGCAGCTGAATTAGGCGAACAAGTCGATTTTTATGTTGATTCTGGTTACGATGCTTTTGACCGAGGCCATTTAACAGCTACTTTACAAGCTGTTGGCGATAATATTTATTTTTACCTTGATAATAATTATTGGGATAAATTGAATACTAATCAAAGAAATTTATTAAGAAAAACCTTGGAGGACTTGGCTGACGAATTTGACCAAGTGATTTATCCTAAAGAAAGAGCTGTCTTTGGTTCAGAGTGGACTCCCGGCATTGATAACGATAAAAAAATTACTGTTTTGATTAGTCAGTTAGTTAACAATGCCGGCGGTTATTTCAATACTTATGATGAATTTTCTCGTTCGCAAATTCCCACTTCTAATCAAAGAGAAATGCTTTATCTTAATGCTCTTAATATTTTGAGTGATAAAAATAAGGCCTTTTTAGCTCATGAGTTCCAGCATTTAATTAGTTTTTATCAAAAAACCGTCTTATACGGATTAGAAGAAGAAGTCTGGCTCAATGAAGCCCGTTCCGAATATGCGCCAACTCTCTGCGGCTATAATGATGTTTACGCAAATAGTTATTTAGCTGACCGGGTAGATGTTTTTTTGGACGAACCATCTGATTCTTTGACCGAATGGAAAAATAAAGTGGATGATTATGGAATAGTCACTTTATTTTTACATTATTTAGTTGACCATTATGGTACTGAAATTTTAACTCGGATGACTTTAAATAACCAAATAGGCATAGCTAGCGTTAATAGTGCCTTAGCTGATTTAGGCTACTCGGAAACATTTTCTGATATTTTTGCTGATTGGGCGGTGGCTGTTTATCTTAATGATTGTCAAGTGGATTCGGAAAATAAGTATTGTTATCTTAATGATAATTTAACTTATCAACGCCTTCATGTTGATTATTCGGCTAGTTATAGCGGTTTTCCTAATTTGATTGTTTCTCGAAGCAGCTCGATTAAAGATTGGTCTCCTCATTGGTATAGATTTAGACAAGGAACAATTGCCTCAACAGATAGAGATGTCTTAAAATTAGAATTTGATGGCTCGACAATTAAGGGCGACTTTCGGGTGCCTTACATTGTCACTGGCCAAAATAGCCAAACAACAGTTCAGTTTATTCCCTTAGATAATCAACAAGGCGTTATTTATGTTCCTAACTTCACTAGTTTAAATAAGTCAATCATTATGATTCCCTTTAATCAGTATAAGAAAAGTAGTTTTGGCAGCAATGAGGCCTTAGGTTCATTTTCCTTTACGGCTTCTAGTGTGGCTGAGGTCCCGATTATTGAAAATAACGAAGAAAATCAACCAACTGTTAATTATCCTGAAGGTAGTTTAATTCGGGCCATTGGCGACTATAAGGTTTACATTATTAAGAACGGTTATCGACGCTGGATTCAAAAAGCGGAAATTTTTAACGCCTATAGTCATCTTAGATGGGAAGATATTATAGAAGTTAGCCCAGAGGAGCTGGCTGAATATCAAGAGGCTTGGTTGATTCGAGCTGATGGTGATCGTAGAGTTTATGAAGTTAATGCTGACGGAACTAAACATTGGCTTAATATGACAGCTGAAGAGTTTAATATTAGCGGTCGACTCTGGGAAATGGTTTATATAGTCAATACTTTTGAAAGAGACTTTTACCAAACTGGAGCCAATGTTTTATTTTAAAGAAAATATCCCTTTAGCTAAATATACTTCCTTTAAAATTGGTGGGCCAGCTCGGTACTTTTTAGTAGCTAAAACTACTAATGATTTAATTAAGGCAGTTGGACTGGCTCAAGCCAAAAAACTGCCTTTTTTTATTTTAGGCGGTGGCAGCAATCTTTTAATTAGTGACCAAGGATTTAACGGATTAGTTATCAGAGCTCAAAATTCAAAAATAAAAGTTCAAAATTCCAGAATTATTGCCGAGGCAGGAGTAGCTTTGAGTAAATTGATTAAAATCTCAGTAGATTCCGGGCTGACTGGCTTGGAATGGGCTGTTGGTATCCCAGGCACCATTGGCGGCGCTGTAAAAGTTAAGGCTAGCGCTTTTGGTCAAAATATCTCGGAAGTAGTTAAAGAAATAAAAACATTTGATAAAATTATTCTGGCAGTTGAATTGGTCTTAAGAAAAGGGAATAAGAAAAAGAGTCAGCAATTAATTAAAGAATATTTAAGAAAAAGAAAGGATAGCCAACCATTAGATTCTTTTTCAGCTGGTTGTATTTTTAAAAATCCAGTTGGTCAGTTCGCTGGTCAATTGATTGAACAATCTGGCTTAAAAGGAAAAAAAATTGGCCAGGCCATGATTTCAAAAAAACATGCCAACTTTATAATCAATCTCGGCCAGGCCCAAGCTGAAGATGTTATAAAATTAATTCAATTAATTAAAAAATCAGTTAAAGAAAAATTTAATTTGGTTTTAGAAGAAGAAATTGTTATACTATAGTTATGAAAATAATTATTAAAGGGACTAATATAAAACTTTCACCGAGCATTAACCAATACATTGAGAAAAAAATTGGCCAATTGGAAAAGTTTTTAAAAAAATATAATCCTCAATTAATTGAAGCGCGGGTTGAGGTAGGTAAAATTACCCGTGGTCAGCGGCAAGGTGATATTTTTAGAGCTGAAGTAAATTTAAGTATTAATGGTCAACTTATTCGGGTTGAAAAAACAGAAGAATCTTTAATGGCGGCCATTGACTTGGTTAAAGATGAATTACATAGAGAGATAAGGCAGCGTAAAGATAAAAGAATGACTATACTTATCCGGGGAGCCCGCTCTTGGAAAAAGTTTTGGCGGCTTAGTCCCTTAGCTCGCTTTCGTTCTTCCAAAGTAAATAAGGGTATAAGGAAAAAATAAAGTTTTCCACATTACAAATCTTGACAAATGAAGTATAATTAAAAATGGGTAAAAAGGAGGTCGAATTTACCCGTTATTATTTCCTAAAATTGAATAATATTTAATAATAAAATGGTTAAAAGAAAAAAAGCAAAAGCAACCAAAAAAAAGAAAGTTGCTCCTAAAAAGAGAAAGACCACCAAGAAAAAGAAAACAACTCGAAAGAAAAAGAAAAGATAGTTCCCTTTTTTATTTTTATTTGTCAACAAATAAATCTGTTTGCCAGCAGGCAGATTTGATTTTTTGTCAGATTTAAGTTAAAGTAAAAGCAGTTAAGCTGCTTTTTTATTATGTCCTTTTTGGATAAATTTTTAGGTGATGCTAATAAACGAAAATTGAAAAAGTTGTCAGGATTGGTTGATCAAATTAATCAACTCGAACCACAGTTCGAGGTTTTTTCTGATAGGCAATTAAAGGAAAAAACAAAAGAATTTAGAGAACGATTAAAAAAAGGAGAAACACTTGATGATTTATTGGTTGAGGTCTTTGCCTTAGGGCGAGAGGCAGCTAAAAGAACTTTAAATCAACGCCATTTTGATGTTCAATTAATTGGCGGTCTGGTTCTTCATCAAGGTCAGATTGCTGAAATGAAAACCGGTGAAGGAAAAACTTTAGCCGCTACCTTAGCTATTTATTTAAATGCCTTGGCTGGTCAAGGAGTTCATATTGTCACGGTTAATGATTACTTAGCCCGTCGGGACACTAACTGGATGGGGCCAATTTATCATCTTTTGGGACTTTCTTGCGCTTGCCTTAATCATGAAAAGGCCTATCTATATGAACCGCAGAGTGAGCCAGATAAAAATGAAGTAACTGTGGAAATGGAAAATCTAAAAGAGGTTTCCCGAAAAGAAGCCTATTTAGCTGATATTACTTATGGGACTAATAATGAATTTGGTTTTGATTATTTGCGGGATAATATGGCTCCTTCATTAGAGGCCATGGTTCAGCGCCAACCTTATTTCGCCATTATTGATGAGGTAGATAGCATTTTAATTGATGAAGCAAGAACTCCTTTGATTATTTCTATGCCTGATGCGGAATCAACTAAACTCTATGAGCAATTTAGCCGAATTGTCCCTCAATTGAAAGAAAATACTGATTACAATATTGATGAAAAGATGCGGGCGGCTACCTTAACCGAAGAAGGCACTACTAAAGTGGAAAAGATATTAGGCTTAGGCAATATCTATCAAGAAGGTGGCATTCGTTATGTTCATCATTTAGAGCAGGCCTTGCGGGCTCAAGTTTTATTCAAACGAGACAGAGATTATGTGATTAAAGATGGTCAGGTGATTATTGTTGATGATTTTACTGGTCGCTTAATGCCCGGCCGCCGTTATTCCGAAGGTTTGCATCAGGCCTTAGAAGCCAAAGAAAGAGTTCAGGTTCAGCAGGAGAGTCGTACTTTAGCTTCAATTACTTTTCAAAATTATTTTCGCCGTTATCCCAAATTAGCTGGCATGACTGGTACGGCTCTTACTTCAGCCGAAGAATTCCATAAAGTTTATCAAATAGAAGTAGTTGTTGTGCCAACTAATAAGCTGATGGTTCGTCAGAAATTACCTGACAGTGTTTATAAAAACGAAAAAGGTAAATTTCAAGCTATTGTTAGAGAGATAAAAAACCGTCATCAAAAAAGTCAGCCGATTTTGGTCGGTACGGTTTCTATTGAGAAAAATGAATTGCTTTCTGCCTATCTTAAAAAAGAAGGCATTCCTCATCAACTTCTTAATGCTAAGAACCACGAACAGGAAGCTAAAATTATTACCCAGGCCGGGCAGAAAGGAGCGGTTACTGTAGCGACAAATATGGCTGGTCGAGGAGTAGATATTGTTTTAGGTGGCAATGAGGTAGTCAAGTCAGGCGGCCTTCATGTAATTGGCACTGAACGTCACGAAGCCCGCCGGATTGACGATCAATTGCGCGGTCGGGCTGGTCGGCAAGGAGATCCTGGCTCCAGTCAATTCTTTGTTTCTTTAGAAGATGATTTGATGCGTATCTTTGGCGGTAATAGAGTTAAATCAATGATGGAAATGTTAAAAGTGCCTGAAGACCAGCCCATTGAGAATAAATTAGTTTCTAAGGCCATTGAGTCAGCTCAAGCAAAAATTGAAGGTTATAATTTTGATATTAGACAACATGTCTTAGAATATGATGATGTGATGAATAAGCAACGAGAGGTGATTTATAAGAAACGAAGAGAGACTCTAAAAAAAGATAATCTTAAAGAAGAAATAATTGCTATGATAAAAGAAGAAGCAGCTAATCTTAAAACTTATCAGGAAAAAGAGAAAAAAATTGGTCCGGCCAATATGCGCCAGATAGAAAAATTTGTTCTCTTAAGAAGCTTAGATACTCTTTGGATGGACCATTTAGACAATATGGAGCATTTGCGTGACAGCGTCCGTCTACGGGCTTATGGTCAAAAAGACCCCTTGGTTGAATACAAAAACGAGGGCATGCGCTTGTTTCAAAGATTGCTAGATGCCTTTCGGTTAATGGTCGTTGATACTATCTATAAGGTTGATTTAGCCCCAGTTTCGCCCGCCGAAGCTCCGACGAGAGTCGGAGCGAAGGTGGGTCGGAATTCACCCTGTCCTTGTGGCAGCGGCAAAAAATATAAAAAATGCTGCTGGCCCAAATATGGCCGCTAAGATGGAAATTCTTACTTATCAAAATTATTTACGAACGATTAGAACTAGTCGAGGTAGTCGGATGTTCCAACGTCTTTATGTTTTAGAAAATAATAAGAAGAAAGATATTCTTAAAAACGGCCAGCTTGCCTGCGCTTATTATGTTTCTTCCATTTTAAAAATTTTTGATTTGATTTCTCAGCCACACACTACAGTTAAAAGCACTCTTAAAGACATTCTTAAAAATAATTGGCGAGAGACTAAAAAATTAAAACCAGGCAATATTTTAGTCTGGCAAGAGAAGAAATATGTTAATGGTCAATTACATCAACATCTTGGATTTTATCTCGGTAATAATAAAGCAATTAGCAATTCTCATAAAAAACGCGTTCCAATTATTCATCATTTTACCTATGGCCAAACCAAAACTGGCCAAGCCAAGCGAAAAATCATCCAAATCTTAACCCATCGGATAATTAAAGAATAACATGAAATATTTTGATAAAGTTTATGGACAAGTAAAAATTAAAGAACCTTTGGTTCTGGAAATTATTAAGACCTCTTCTTTTCGGCGATTGAAAGGAATAGAACAAGCTGGCTATTTTGAAGTCTATTATCCAGGAACTTATTTTTCTCGGTTTGAGCATTCTTTAGGGGTATTTATTTTGTTAAGGAATTTTGGTGCTCCTTTTGAAGAACAGATAAGCGGTTTAATTCATGATCTTTCTCATGCTGTTTTTTCTCACTGTATTGATTATGTTTTGGCTGAAGGTTCGGAAAAGGAGCATAACCATCAAGATAATATTTTTGAACAATTCGTCAGAAAAACAGAAATTCCAGATATTCTAAAGAAATATAATCTTGGGCTAGATTATATTTTGAATAAAGATAACTTTCCTTTATTAGAGAAAAAATTACCAGATTTATGTGCTGATAGAATTGATTATTCATTACGGTCAGCTACAGGTTACGGAGAAATAAATAAAAAAGAAGTTAATTCTCTTTTAGTTGATTTAATAACAGAAAATAATAATTGGATTTTTAAGAATCAAGGAAACGCTAAAAGATTTAGCCAGCTGTTTGAAAAGATAAATAAGATATATTATGCTGGATTTTCTTCAGCAGTTATGTTTCGAACTGTCGGTGATGCAATAAAATATGCTTTAGAAAAAAAATATATTTCCAAAGATGATCTTTATACCACTGATAAAAAAGTTTTGAAAAAGATTAAAAAGCATCAGGGAAAAGATAAGGCATTAAATTTACTTCTTAGAAGGATGAATAATAAAATAAAATTTGCCAATAATCCTAAAGATTATCAGGCGCGAGTTTTTTGTAAATCAAGAATAGTTGATCCTTTGTTTAAAAAAGAGGATTCCGATATTCGGCTTTCAGAAATTGATAAAAAATGGGCGGCTATTGTGAAGAAAGAATCTCAACCAAAAGAATATTTTATAAAATTCATTGATTGATTATGGCTTATATATTTTTAGATGAATCAGGTGATTTAGGATTTGATTTTAAAAAGAAGAAAACTTCGCGTATTTTTGTAATTACTTGTTTATTTGTAGATAATAAAAGGCCAATTGAAAAGATAGTAAAAAAGACGCATTCAGAGTTAAGGAAGAAATATAAAAGAAGATTTGGTATTTTACATTGTTTCAAGGAAAAACCAATTACCCGTCAAAGATTATTAAAACGATTACGTGAGAAAGATTGTGTTATTATGACAATTTATCTTAATAAAAAGAAAGTTTATACAAAATTAAAAAATGAAAAACAAGTTCTTTATAATTATGTGACTAATATTTTATTAGATAGAATATATTCAAAAAAATTGATTCCAGTAGGACGTCAGATAGAACTTATTGCCTCAAGAAGAGAGACAAATAAATTTCTAAACGAAAATTTTAAAAACTATCTTAATCTTCAGGCAAGAAACGGTCATAAGATTGATGTAAAAGTTCATATTAGGACTCCTTCCGAAGAAAAATCTTTACAAGTAGTTGACTTTGTCAGTTGGGCGATTTTTAGAAAGTATCAATACAAAGATGATAGTTATTATAATTTAATCAAAAATAAAATAGCGGAAGAAAATCCGCTCTTTCCCTAAAAATAACAAAACCTCGTGCACTATTTACGAGCAACCATCCGGAAGCCCACACACGAGGATTTACTTGTTGTAAATAATATAGCAGAAAGAAATTATAGTGTCAATAGCAGAAATGGGGATAATTTTTATTTGATTAATTAAGGTTCATGTTTTTTAAGGAGCCAAAGAATACAAAAGAGATGTATTGGACGAGGCATGTTAAAGAAAAGATGCGTTATTATGGATTGGGCGAGGGACGGTTACGCCGGATTTTGAAAAGTCCAGCCCGGCAAGAAAAAGGGATTGCTCCGCGAACCATTGCCTTAATGCAGTCAGCCGGAACAAAAAAGCCCAGCGAGATTTGGTTAATGTATCAGCAGGTTGGCCAGAAAAAAAGAATGATTTCAGCTTGGCGTTATCCAGGAGTTACTCCAAAGGGCGAGCCAATTCCTATTCCAGAGGATATCATGGAAGAACTAAGAGAGGTATTTAAGGTGCGTCCTTTTGACAAAAGAAGGAGAACGAAGTAGAGTAAAAATAATGAGTATTTTTAGTAAAAGTCCAGAGAGATCTGCCAAAGTCGGGAAAAAGGTCCCTTGGATTATTTTTATTATTTTTTTAGTTGGCTTATTAGCTGCTTTTTTAGATTATCCAGTTATTTGGGATAGAGGAGTTAATTGGTTAAATAATCAGATTGGTTCAGAAATACTGCCTCATTTTTATAAATTACCTTTTAAATTAGGACTTGATTTACAAGGCGGTACTCATTTGGTTTATCAAGCAGATTTGGCCAACATTGAATCGGGTGATTATATGGATTCTATGCAGGGAGTGCGTGATGTAATTGAGCGACGGGTTAATCTTTTTGGGGTAGCTGAACCAGTTGTTCAAATTAATAAAGCTGGTTCCAATTATCGACTAATTGTTGAATTAGCTGGAATTAAAGATGTTCATCAGGCTATTGAAATGATTGGACAGACACCTTCTTTAGATTTTCGGGAAGAAAGAAATCCAGGGGAAACGGAAAATATTTTAGCTGACCTACAAGAAATTCAAGAAAAATTGGCCCAAGGATTATCTCTTACTCCGGAAGAAGAAAAACAATTATTTGAAGATCCTTATTTTCAACCAACTAGCTTAACTGGCCGCTATCTTAAAGGAGCTCAATTAGACTTTAGTCAACAAACTTATCAATCGCAGGTTAATCTTCAGTTTGACGATGAGGGCAGCAAGATTTTTGAAGAATTAACCAAGAATAATGTTGGTCAGCGATTAGCTATTTATTTAGATGGAGCGCCAATTAGCGCTCCCGTGGTTCAGGAAGCAATCTCCGGGGGCAAAGCTCAAATTACCGGCAATTTTACCTTAGCCGAAGCTAAAGAGTTAGTTCAACGTCTCAATGCTGGTGCTTTGCCGGTGCCGATAAATTTAATTAATCAACAGACCATTGGGGCTAGCTTAGGCCGTCTTTCTTTAGAACAATCCCTACGAGCGGCTCTTTGGGGATTTTTGGCTATTTTGCTTTTTATAATCCTTTATTATCGTTTACCCGGGCTAGTGGCTAGTTTGGCTCTTTTAGTTTATATCGCTTTGATTTTAGCTCTCTTTAAATTAATTCCAGTTACTTTAACTTTGGCTGGCATTGCTGGATTTATTTTATCTATCGGCATGGCGGTTGATGCTAATATTCTTATTTTTGAACGACTTAAGGAAGAGCTTAGGTCAGGCAAAAGTTTAGGTGGCAGTATTGACGAAGGCTTTAAACGGGCTTGGCCAGCCATTCGCGACGGTAACATTTCCACTATTATTACTTGTTTAATTTTATATATTTTTGCCACTGGCTTGGTTAAGGGATTTGCTTTAACCTTAGGAATTGGTGTTCTAATGAGCATGTTTAGCGCTATTGTAGTGACCAGAAGTTTTTTAAGATGGTTTATTGGCAAAAAAATAGAAAGATGGAAAAAACTATGGATATAGTTTCTCACCGCAAAATCTATTTCTCTATTTCTATAATTCTGGTTTTAGCCAGCATGGTTGGTTTATTGCTTTGGGGATTAAATTTAGCTATTGATTTTACTGGCGGCACTTTAATGGAAGTGGAATTTTTAGAAAATCGGCCGAGTAATCAAGAGATTCAGGAAAAGTTAACAAATTTGGAATTAGGACAGATTAATCTTCAATCAACTGGTCAAAAGGGATTAATCCTGCGTTTAAAAGACATTGACGAAGTAACTCATCAAGAAATTTTGACAAGAATTGGCCTAGAACAGTCAAATGAAAAAAGATTTGAATCAATTGGTCCTTTAATTGGCAGAGAATTAAAAACAAAGGCCTCTTGGGCAATTGGTTTGGCTCTTTTAGCAATTGTCCTCTATATTGCTTGGGCTTTTCGTAAGATTTCTAAGCCGGTTGCCTCTTGGCAGTATGGGCTAATAGCTATCATTGCTTTATTTCATGATACTTTTATTACCCTTGGTCTTTTTTCAGTGCTTGGTCATTATTTAAATATAGAAATAGGATTGTCTTTGGTAGCTGCTTTTTTAACCATTCTTGGCTATTCGGTGAATAATAGTATAGTTATTTTTGACCGAACTCGCGAGAATCTTTTAAAAACTAGTTGGACTGATTTTAAAGAGACAATTAACCAAAGTATTAATCAAAGCCTGACTCGCTGTCTTAACACTGCTTTGACGACTCTTTTTGTTCTTTTAGCTATCTTTTTCTTAGGTGGCCAAAGTATTAAATATTTTGCCTTAGCCTTAGCCGTTGGTATAATCATTGGCACTTACTCTTCTATTTTTATTACCAGTTCCTTAATTGTTGTTTGGCAAAGATGGAAAAAAAGATAAAAGGTTGACTACTATTAAATAATGTGTTAGATTTTAAATATGAAATATGAAAAGTTAGCTTTCCAGGCAATTAGAAGTATTTCTAATCCGCGGACACAGGAGATTATTTCTTTACGTTTTGGTTTAAAAGACGGTCAGCGGCAGACCCTGGAAGCAATTGGCCAAAAATATAGCATTACTCGAGAGCGGGTTCGTCAAGTGGAGGAAGCCGCTTTTTTTGATTTTAGAAAACCAGCTCTGATGAATTTATTTAAACCAGCCTTTCAGTCAATTGATAATTTTTTTAACCAGCAAGGCCAAGTGGCTAGAGAAGAAAGATTGCTTTTTTCTCTAACCAATCAGCAACATCCCCATCCAGTTCGAGGGGGTCTTTTATTTGTTTTAAACTTGGGACAACCCTATCAACGTTCTGTCGAATCAGATAAATTTTATTCTCTTTGGACTAATTCTTTGTCCGCTTTAAATAAAGCTGACTCTTTTATTATTAATTTGGTTAATGAATTAAAGAAAAAAGAAGAACCAATTCCCTTAAATTATATTTTAACTTACCTTAAAAAGGAAAATGCTATTCTACCTAAAGAATCCTTACTTTCTTATTTAGATGTGACTAAACAAATTGACCAAGATAACTTTGGTTATTTTGGTTTAAGCAGTTGGCCACAGATTAATCCGCACGGCGTCAAAGATAAAGCTTATCTTATTTTTAGAGAAGAGAATCGTCCCTTGCATTTTAGAGAAGTAGCTAATCTTATTAATCAAAGTAGTTTAAATTCAACAAGGCAAGCTCGTCCCCAAACTGTTCATAATGAACTGATTAAAGATGCTCGTTTTGTCTTGGTTGGTCGAGGAACTTATGCCTTAAAAGAGTGGGGCTATCAACCAGGGACTATTAGAGAAGTGGTTATTCAAACATTAAAGGAGGCTGGTCCTTTAACTAGAGAGGAAATTTTAAATAAAGTTCTAAAAAAACGGCTAGTCAAGCCCAATACTGTGCTAATCAATCTCCAAAATCAGGAATACTTTATTAAGGATGAAAAGGGAAAGTATGCCTTAGCCAAGTAAAAAATGTCCAATCCCTTACAGATTATTTTTACTTTCCTTACTGATCTCTATTACATCGGAGGGTTTTTATTATCCCTTTGGTGGATTTATCTTCCCCTAATTCTTCTTTTATTGGTTAAAGATTTATGGCTGAAAAACGTCAGGCAAAAATTTATTCAAAAGATGGATTGGGTTTTACTGGAAGTTAAGCCGCCAGCTGAAATCAAGAAAACGCCCCGGGCTATGGAACAATTTTTTGCTGGCTTGCATGGTTGTCAAAGAACACCTAACTGGAAAGAGAAAAATTTAGGAGGAGAGGTTCAAGAATGGTTTAGTTTAGAAATAGTCAGTCAGAGCGGTGAAATTCATTTTCTTATTCGAACGCATTCAATGTACCGAAATTTAGTTGAGGCGCAAATTTATGCCCAATACCCAGAAGCAGAAATTAGTCAAGTAGATGATTATGTTCAATTAGTGCCAACTGATATTCCCAATCAAGATTATGATTTATGGGGAACAGAGTTAATTTTAGACAAAGAGGATGCTTATCCTATCCGGACCTATCCTGATTTTGAAAAAAATATTCTTTTAGAAGAACAGCGAATTGACCCAATTGCTTCTCTATTAGAGGTAATGAGTAAATTGAACCAAGGAGAACAGATTTGGATTCAGACACTAATTCGGCCAGTTATGGATGATTGGAAAAAAACTGGTGAGGAATTAAGAGATAAATTAATTAAGCGGGTTACCGAAAGGAAACAAGGCGAGCTAACAAAAGAATTTATTGCCTGGAAAGATGCTTTTCGAGGGGAAGCTTTTCGATTGGCGGCTGGTGAGTCGCTGGAAGAAAAAAAAGATGAAGAAGATAAGAGATGGAAAACTTTCTTAAATCCACCTACCCAAAGAGAGAAGGATGTTGTGACAGCTATTGAGGATAATATTTCTAAAATCGGTTTTGAGGTAATTATCAGATTTCTTTATTTAGCCCAGCGGGATGTTTTTGCTAAGCCAAATGTGGCGGCCGTGATTGGCTGCTATAAGCAATTTAATACTCAACACCTTAATGGCTTTAAGCCTAATAAAAAAATCACTAGCAAGATTGATTACAAGATTCAATTAAAAGGACCTCGAGAAATTTATCGAAAAAGAAAAATATTAGCTGCTTATAAAAAAAGAGATTTTGTTCAACAATCAAAGGTGATTAAATATCTTAAGCCATTATTCTTTGAACGCTTACCTATATTTAATTGGTTTTCTATTAGAAGCCAGCCCTTTGTTTTTAACATAGAGGAATTAGCTACTGTTTATCATTATCCAGGGATGATGGTTAAAGC
>CAZMCO010000004.1:0-44093 GCA_964565215.1 uncultured Candidatus Saccharibacteria bacterium
AAATCAACTAAATAAGTTTTGAGGAAATGTTCGATGGTTTGGAGGGTTTCTTTTTTTGATTTGCCTGGGCTGGCCGCTACCTGGATTGTAAAATCATAGAGCTTTTTATTATTAACTTTGAGCCATTTGTTATTTTTATAAAGCAAGACCAATAAGGAAGTCAGGGCAATTCTTTTATTGCCGTTCTGAAAAGGATGGTTTTTTATCATTAGATAAAAAAGGATGGCTGCTTGGCCAATAAGGCCTTGATATAATGGTTTTTTGGCAAATTCTTGAAAAGGCACTAAAAGACAGCTTTCTAAAATATTAGGAAAACGAGTAGAAAAATCAGGAATTGGCTCTTGGTAAACTATCAATTCCTTAGTCAATCTAAAGGTAATAAATTCAAGATCAATAATTGATATTTTTGTCATTATGTTTTGCCCAAGAGTTTTAGGGTTTCTCCATATTCTTGAGCAACTTTATGAACTGCTTTTTCAATTATTTCTCTGTCTTTTTTACTTAAGGGTTTATTGAATTTTTTGGGTTTTTTCTCCATGATTTTATCATACCATTTTCTAGGGTTTGGTCAATTAAAAAAGGTCGGAAAATTGTTTTTCCGACCCTATAAATTGGTTATTCGAGGGGAATTTCCGACATAGCTGAAGGAGCATGGAAAATCTTTTCTGGCTCATGTATTTCTTGGCTAGTTAAAGCGGTACGAAAAGGGTTTAAGCCAGTAACCAATACCTTTTCCAAGAATTGAACAATGAGGACATCTTTTTCTACTTCTGTCCGAGCGAAATTTTTAAAGGCAATCAGGGCTGCCCCAAAGAAAATTCCACAATGATCCAGCCTAACCTCAGGTCTGGCAATCCCTTTTTGTCTATCCTTGAGATATTTGACAATAACTGAAGCTAGCCCCAAATGGAAGGTCTTGTCGCCAACTTCTGTTTCTCTCTGGTAAGATGCTCGGACAAAACCCTCGATAAGCTCCTGCCGTTGAGACTCCCTCACCTGCCAGGCTTCTCCTGTCTCTACTTTATTCATAGCTATCCCTCCTTTTAAAATTATTTATAAGAACTAAGAATAAAATAGCATTTTTGGCTGTTTTTGTCAATGAATAAAAAGAAAAAGCCCCGAGTGATTAACAGTCACAAGGGGCAAGACTGTGGAGGGGTTTATTTCTTTGAATAGAATCAAGAAGATTGATTCAAAACCCCTCCACTATCATTAGATCAAGTTTATAATATAGAAATATCTTTGTCAAGAGCTTTAATTATGCTATAATTAGCAGATGAAGAATGATTTAGGTCAGTTTAAAGGAAAAGCAGAAAAAAGGGCTAAAAGCCGGGAAAAGAAGAAAAAGCCAAAAATGAAAGTTTCCGGAAAGAGTGTTTTTAAATTAAAAGAAATAATCAGCCAGAGGACTAAAACTTGACTAGTTTTATCCTTTATGCTAACTTTTAAATAGTCAAAAATGAGGTTTATTGTTCAAATTTTAACTAATGGCCTGGCTATTTTCTTAGCTGATTACTTACTGCCAGGTTTTGTTTTTGAAGGCGATATTTTGACCCTATTTATCGCTGGCTTAATCTTAGGATTGATTAACTTTTTTATTAGGCCGATTTTGAAGCTTATTTCCGCTCCGCTGATTGTTTTAAGTTTAGGGCTTTTTATCCTGGTTATTAATATGGGTCTTTTATGGCTCTTGGAGTATTTTGTCAATGAATTGACAATTACTGGACTTTGGACCTATCTCTGGGGAACTTTAATTATCGGCATGGTTAATATGGTCTTTGGCTATAAGGGAAAAAAGAAAAAAGATTAATGGAATCTATTTTAGCTATCTCTCAAATTGTTATTGCTTTGGCTTTAATTGCGACTATTCTTCTCCAGCAACGGGGGGCTGGCGGCTCAGCTATTTTTGGCGGTGGCGGTGGTGGCAGCAGTTATTATACTAAAAGAGGTTTTGAGAAAATTCTTTTTATCGCCACAATAATCCTAGCTGGTCTATTTATTGTTACGGCTTTTCTTAATCTTGTCCTCTAATCAACATTGGTACTTATTCAGACAAATTAATATCACATTTAAAGGAAAGAGGATGGCCTAGTTGGCAGCAGTGGACTCGCCTGCCTAAGGCCTTACCTTCTCGTGAGCGCTGGCTGGCCCGCGGCTTAATTTTAATTATTTTTGCCTCTATTGGTCTGTTGATTGTCAATTACTGTCTTAGTCACAGCCAAGTTCAACCTAAAATAGGCGGCCAATACCAAGAAGGCATTCTCGGTCAGCCCCGTTATATCAACTCAGTCCTAGCCCAAACCAATGATACTGATCGAGATTTGGTTCAGCTCATTTATTCCAGTTTATTTAAATACGACGGCCAAGGAAACCTTGTCCCTGATTTAGTTGAAAACTACACTATTGAAGATGATGGTCTAAGCTACCTCATCTTTTTGAAAAAAAATATTCTTTGGCATGACCAAGAACTATTAACAGCCAACGATGTTATTTTCACTATTAAAGCCATCCAAAACCCTGAAAACAAAAGTCCTTTAAGAAATAACTGGCAAAATGTAGAAGTGGAAAAAATTGATAATTTTACCCTTTGTTTCAAAATTAAAACTGTTTATGCTCCTTTTTTGCATAATTTGACCATTGGCATTTTACCTAAACATATTTGGTCTGGTATTCCCGCGGCAAATTTCCCTTTAGCTGAATACAACCTTAAACCAATTGGTTCTGGTCCTTATCAATTTAAAGAATTCAGCAAAGATAAAAATGGCAAAATTGAGTCCATTGAATTAGTCCGTAATGAAAATTTCTATCTTCAAAGTCCATTTATTGAAAGAATTATCCTTAAATTTTATAACAACCAAGATAAATTAATTGAGGCCTATCAAAAAAGACAAATAGATGGCCTAAACTCTATTCCCATAAGCAAGTTAGCTGAGCTTAAAAATAATCTTAATATCCATCAGATTAATCTGCCGATTTATTATGCTGTTTTCTTTAATCAAACCAAAAGTAAGGCCCTAACCGACAAAACAGTCCGTCTGGCCTTGGCTCACGCGACTAATAAAAAAGAAATTATTGATAAAGTTTTAGAAGGAAAAGGCATTATTGTTGACTCGCCTCTCTTGCCTGGCTGCTTAGGTTATACTTCGGAAACAAAGGTTTATGATTTTGCTTTAGAGCACGCTCAAAATATTTTAGAAGCGGCTGGCTGGACAGATCAAGATAATGACGGTATTAGAGAAAAAGAGATTAAAGACGAAGAAACAAAATTAGAGATAACTTTAATAGTTAGTGACTGGCCGGAAATAGAACAAACCGGGCAATTGATTAAAGAACAATGGGAGAAAATTGGCGCTAAAATCAATTTAGAAATAATTGATTCAGTCACTCTTCAACAAGATTATCTGCGACCACGCCAATATGAAGCCCTGCTTTTTGGCGAAGCTCTGGGAGCTGACCCTGACCCATTTGCCTTTTGGCATTCGGCTCAGCGAAAAGACCCTGGCCTTAATTTGGCCCTTTATCAGAATAAAGAAGTAGATAAACTCTTAGAAGAAGCCAGACAGGCCTTAGATCAAGAAAATCGAGCCGCCAAATACGTTGAATTTCAAGAATTACTTATTGAGGATCTGCCGGCTGTCTTTCTCTTTAGCCCGACTTATCTTTATCCAGTCAATAAAAAGTTTAAAGGAATTTCTATAGAGAAATTAGCCATCCATTCTTACAGATTTTCCCAAGTGGAGAATTGGTATATTAAAACGAAAAGAGTTTGGAAATAGATAATGATAAAACTAAAACGCTATCAAGGCAATCCTATCTTAAAACCAAATCCCAAAAATCAGTGGGAATCAAAGGCCGTATTTAATCCAGGAGTCGGCTATAAAAATAATAAAGTTTATCTGTTATACCGGGCTGTCGGCGAATACAAAAAATACATTACCAGATTAGGTTTAGCAGTTAGTCAAGACGGTTTTCATTTCAAAAGAGTCAGCTCTCAACCAATTTTCCAGCCAGAAGCAGATTATGAAAAATGGGGTTGCGAAGACCCAAAAATCAATTTTGTTGAAAAAGAAATCTATATTACCTATACGGCCCTTGAACAACCAACTCTCAATCCTAAAAAATTTAACCAAACTGCTTTAGCTAAAACCACTGATTTTCGCAATTTTCAAAGAATGGGAGTTATCACTCCAAAATACGCTAATACTAGAAATACCGTTATTTTTCCGGAAAAAATCAATGGTCAATATGTGATGCTTCACCGACCCAGCGCTTGGATAGGAAAAAAATACAAGACAACCCTTCCCTCTATCTGGATTGCCTATTCTAAAAATCTTCTCAACTGGTCTGACCACCAACTATTATGTCAACCAAGAGAAACCTGGGAGTCAATTAAAATAGGAGCCGGACCTCCTCCAATAAAAACTTCCCTGGGCTGGCTCTTAATTTATCATGGCGTTGGACCTGATATGGATCCTAGTCTAATTAGATTTGATAAAGAAATCCAAAAAAGAATTTATCGAGCTGGGGCAATGCTTTTAGATTTAAATAATCCAGCAAAAATTATTGGCCGGAGCAAAAAACCTATTTTAGAACCAGAAAAAGATTATGAGATAAACGGCGATGTACCCAATGTGGTTTTCCCCACCGGCAGTTTTGTTAAAGACGACCAGCTTTTTGTTTACTACGGAGCAACTGATAAAAGATGTTGTTTAGCGACAATCTCTTTAAGTAAGCTAATCAAGGAGTTAAGCCATGATAAATCTTAAAAATATTAAACAAAGTGTTCGTTATCTTGAAGAAATGAAAGATATAGTTTTTGACCAGGCCTGGTTGAAAAAAGCTAAGTCAAAAACTGAACTTTATTATGTCTGGCGAGATGTAGCGGAAAACGATCAAGACAAAGAAAAAATTAGACAAGCTGGTTTACGTTATGACATCACAGAATTTGCTCCTTTGACTCTTGGAAAAGAATTCAACAAGACCTTCGGCCATATACATTCTTTAGTCCCCGGGACAAATTTAACATATACAGAGATTTATGAAGTTTTAGAAGGCGAAGTTAATTTTTTGTTTCAGAAATTTAATGGCCATAAAATTGAAGATATTTTTACTGTTCACTGCTTAGCTGGAGATAAATATATTATCCAACCCAATTATGCTCATATGACCATAAACCCCGTCAAGAAAAAAACCGTTATGGCTAATTGGATAGCTCCTGTCGGTCAGCAAAGCTATGAAGAAATTAAAGAAATGAAAGGCGGCGGCTATTACGCTATTGAAGCAAAAGAAGGTATCCAATGGGTAAAAAATAAAACTTATTCTTTTATTCCGCAACTAAGATTTTTAGAACCAAACAATCTGGCTCAATTTAATATATCTAAAGAAGAATCATTGTATAGTTTAGTCAATGATTTAGAAAAATTGGACTTTCTCAAAAACCCGGAAAAATATAATTGGCCATTAGCCAAATAAAAAAAGCCCGCCTCGGATTTGTTCCAACTTGGGCTTTAATCTGATCAGGCAACTTCATTAGAGGAATCAGAGCCACCAATAGTAATCGGTTCATAAGCAACTATATTATATGTGTTTTTATCCTTGTCTGTTACAGCAAACACATTAGGCATCTCTCCCCGGTCAGCCCCTTTAATCTTATAAAGTTTTAATTCTGCGGTTGGGTCTGATTCGCGAAGGAGCAAATAAGAAGGATTAAGTTTCCCAATTTCTCCTTCTTGAAAGTAAATATGATTAACCTTAAGCTTAGTTATCGGATTTTTCATATTTCCCTCCCTTTTAATATTAAAAGTTAAAGATCTAAAAATAATTTACCTCATAAAACCTAATTAGTCAAGGGCGAGTGGTGGAACTGGCAGACACGCTAGCTTCAGGAGCTAGTGGTAGCAATACCTTGCGGGTTCGAATCCCGCCTCGCCCACCTATGATAAAAACAACACAAAAATTACGAATTATTCCCTTAGGGGGATTAGAAGAAGTTGGTCGCAATATGACTGTTTTTGAGTATGGCGATGATATTATTGTCGTTGATATGGGACTGCAATTTCCCGAAGAAGATATGCCTGGCATTGACTATATCATTCCTAATACAGCCTATCTCAAAGATAAAAGAGAAAAAATTCGCGGAGTGATTATTACCCATGCTCATTATGACCATATTGGAGCTATTCCTCATTCAATGGCTCGTTTAGGCAACCCGCCTATTTATACCGCTTCTCTAACCCGAGGGATAATTCTCAAAAGACAAGAAGATTTTCCCCAGGCGCCAAAATTAGATATTCATCAAGTTAAAGTAACCGATAAAATTAAGCTGGGCTGTTTTAAGATTGAATTTTTTCATGTTAATCATAACATTCCCGACAGTCTGGGATTAGCTATTGAAACGCCAGTTGGTCTAATTATCCATACCGGTGATTTTAAATTTGACCATAGTCCGATTAGCGAAAAGCCGGCTGACTTGGCTAGAATTACTCAATTAGGAGAAAAAGGTGTTTTGCTTTTAATGTCTGACAGTACTGGCTCTGAAACACCAGGGCATTCTATTTCTGAAAACGAAATTCAGAAAACCATAGAAGGAATTTTCGATGGTCTAAAGGGACGAATTATTATAGCTACCTTTGCCTCTCTTTTAACAAGAATTCAAGAAATTATCTGGTTAGCGGAAAAATTTAACCGTAAGGTGGCCATTGATGGCTATAGCATGAAAGCCAATGTGGCTATTGCTCGACAATTAGGCTATCTTAAAATAAAAAAATATACTTTGATTAGCCCTAAACAAGCTAACCAACTGCCAGATAATAAAGTAGTTATTCTTTGTACGGGCGCTCAAGGCGAAGGCAATGCTGTCTTAATGCGCTTAGCTACTGACGAACATCGTTTTCTAAAAATTCATCCCAAAGATACAGTGATATTTTCTTCGTCAGTCGTCCCGGGCAACGAACGAACTGTCCAGAATTTAAGAGATGTTTTATGTAGAAAAGGAAATAAAGTAATCAATTACGAAATGATGGATGTTCATGCTGGCGGGCACGCACCAATTGAAGACCTTAAGATGATGATTAATTTAGTTAAGCCCAAGTTCTTTATCCCTGTCCATGGCAATTATTATATGCTAAAATTACACGGTGAAATTGCTGAAAGTGTTGGTATTTCTTCAGAAAATATTATACTGGTTAGTAATGGAGACGTTGTTTTGCTTAACCAAGAATCAATTGGCTTAAGCAAAGAAAGAGTGCCGGCTAATTATGTTATGGTTGATGGTCTGGGCGTTGGTGATGTTGGCCAAGTAGTGCTGCGAGATAGACAATCAATGGCCCAAGATGGTATGTTTGTTATTATTGCCGTAATTGACAGCAAAACCGGCCAAGTCCGCGGTGAGCCAGATATTATTTCCCGCGGCTTTGTCTATTTGCGGGAATCAAAAGATCTACTTGACCAAACCAGGACAAAAGTCAAAAAAATTATTAGTCAGACCTCTTCCGCTGAACATACAGTCAATTGGAGTTATGTCAAGGATAATATCCGTGACAAAATCGGCCAATTCCTTTATACTAAAACCCAGAGACGACCAATGGTCCTGCCGGTAGTTATTGAAATTTAAAATTCTTTAAAAACTGAATAATTTATCCTGGAGGGAAAAGGTCGAAAAAATCATAAGGAGATGTCAATCATGGAAAATCGAGACAAGACAGTTCAATCAGATCTTTTAAAACAAAATTCGGAAAATTTACCAACAGGCGGTCCGCGATTTGGTTTAGAAGATAAAGGTGGCTGGGGTAAAAAGATTAGAGGATGGATTAACAAATATGGCAGTTCAGTTATTTTACCAATTATCGCTCTCTTGATTTTAGCTGGTGGTATTTATCTCTATACTAGCCAAAAGAATCAGCCAGAATCAATTCTGCCTACTGAAGAAGAAATGACAGCCGGTCTTGAAGGAAAAATAACTGGACAAGAAAAAATAATTAGTCAAGCTGAAGAAGAAGTTATTGAAGAAATAATTCCCGAAGGACGCAAGCAAGAAGGAACAATTATAGAAAAAGCAGTTAAAGGAGACGGAGTCACTCACTTGGCCCGCCGAGCTCTTAAAGATTATCTTAAAGACAATCCCCAGGAATTAACTAACGAACATAAAATTTATATTGAGGATTATCTTAAAGACGAAGTCGGTTCAAGAACATTAACAGTTGATCAAGAAATCGCCTTTTCCGAAGATTTAATTAAAGAAGCTATAGATGCTTCTCTACAATTAACTCCCGAACAACTAAAGAATCTTGAAAAATATAGCGCTTTAGTTGTTTCTTGGTGAAAATAGTTCTTTCCCTCCAAATTAATTAAAATCACAAAAGCCCTTACTAATGAAAGTAAGGGCTTTTGTGTATGATTTTTAAGGTAAATCTTAACATTTCTTAGAGCTATTGATTGAGTCAGACCCAATCAGAGACAATAAGTAATGTTCCTGCTTATTAATACAACTAATAAACAGTATCTATACTATATACCCTATTGAATAATTTGTCAAGGGTTTTACTTAAAATACTGTTGTTGGAAATTGGCGGCTAATTTAATTACATAATCAGTCACCTTGCTGTAAACCCAGCGCTGCCAGCGGCTGCCGCCTAAATATTTAGCATAAGCCTGGCGCTCACCTATTTCAGTCCGTTGATTAGCTCCCCCGGCAGCTAACTTGATAGCGGCCGCGGTAAAAGCATCTCGATGACTCCAGGGACTGGGAGGATTGTGACCAGTTAAAGCAGCTGCTCTATCTCTATAAGCCAACCAGGTGGTCGGCATAAATTGAGCTATGCCCATGGCCCCGCCGCAACCATACCAGGGCTCGGCGGAAACCGGCTGGCTATCTGGATTTAAACCTAATTCCTGACAAATTTGGAAAAAGGCATTTTTCTCTTTTTCAGCTCTGGTTATATAACCCAAGCTTCTATAACAGTTATACATATCTTCTCGCCAATTACCAGTTCCCACATTCAAGCCTAAACGGGATTCCGCTTCTAAAACACCTAAGAGAAAAGCTGGTCTGACGCCTGTCTGCGAACCAGCAAAAATAGCATCTTGAATGGCTTCTTCTAGGGTTATCTGATATCTCTCTAGTAAAGAAAGCTGTTCTCTAATAAAAGTAATATCCTTTTCAACGCTCTTGACCATTTGCTGATAACGCTGCTCTTCTCCTTTAGTTTTATCAAGTAAATCTTCTTTTTGCCATTGTTTACCTTCAACAGCTCTGCTTTGAATTAACTGAAGAGATTTTAAGCGGTATTGCTCTTCCCTTTCTTCTTCTAATTCACCTTTCTGTTCTTCTAATTTATTTTTTAATCCTTGAATAGCTTCTAAAATGCTATGAATTTCTTCTTGAACGCTTTCTAAGGCCTTAATTTCATCAAAAAAATCAGAGAATTTTTCATTTTTTAAAATAACTTCTAAAAGTGTTTCTTGGTCGTAAAAAGCAACGGTCCGAATATATTCAGCTAAAAGGTCTTTCTTTTGGTCTATTCTTTCCTCTAAATCGTTGATTTGATCGTCTATCTCTTGAATATTTAAAGTACTCTTTTGAATAACCAAATCTATTTGTTTTATTTCCAAACGAAACTGATCAATTTGGTCTTCTAAAATTTGTATTTCATTTTTAAGGGTCCTGGCATTTTGCTGATTTTCTACAATTCTATTCTGATATTGATTAATTTCTTCTTGTTTTTGTCTGATTTGATTCTCTAAATCCTGCCGCAGTTCATCAACATCAGCTGCCTGACCAACTAAAGGGAAGATTAAAACAATTAGTAGAAAAATAATTAAAGGGCAAATTTGAGTCAGTTTACTCATCTTCTTTTTTAGTTTCCTCTTTTATTGGTTCAGCCGGTTCTTCAATCGCTTCTGCCTTGGCTTTTTCCTCTACCTCAACCTTAACTTCTTCTATTTTTTCTTCGGGAGCTTCTTCCAACTTTTCTAATTCGGCTTTAGTTCGCGGCGGGATAACTGAAGCAATTACCTCCTCTGGTTGGGCCTCTATTTTAACCTGGGAAGGCAGTTTCAAATTTTTAATATAAATATTATCATCAAATGTTTTTAGAGAAGAGATATCTACTTGAATCTCGTGAGGCAGGTCTTGAGGCAAGGCCTCCACTTCCAAGGACTGGATATTTTTAACTAAAACACCTTCTTTTTCTTTAACAGCGGCTGACTGACCAGTAAAAATTAAAGGCACTTCTACTTTAATAGTTTCGTCCATCTTAACTTGATAAAAGTCAATATGGATAGGTTCATCACTGACTGGATCTCTAGCCACATCATGAATTAGAACTACTCTCTCTTTCCCGTCTATTTTTAATTTAATCAGAGTGCTTTCACCGACCTCTTGATATGTTTTCTCAAAATCTCGTCTTTCAACTAACAAAGCTAAATTTTTGACTTTATGGCCATATAAAATAGCCGGAATAAAACCTTGTTTCCGGATTCGTTTATTATGATGACCTGTCTCTGACCGCAATTTACTTGATAGTTCTAACATAACCTTTCTATTCTAAGCAAAAAATCATCCTGGGTCAACCCTCTATTTGATTCCGATGGCCTGGACTGGGCAAATATCAGCTGCTTCTTGAGCACATTTCTCATCTGTTTCTTCTCCCCCTTCTTTAAGATAGGCTTTGCCATTATCATCTAATTCAAAAACATCTGGACAAACGGCTGTACAGCTGCCGCAGCCAATACATTTTTCTTTATCTATATTTATTTTCATGTTATTTAAAAATTATCTCCTTTATTTTTTGAGTAATTTCCAAGGGATTTTCTTTTTGCCAAACATTACGACCAACCGCCACCCCGATGGCTCCAGCGGCCATAATATTTTTAATTACTTCTAAAAACTCTTCATCAGAAACTTTTGGCCCGCCAGATAAGACTACCTTTGTTTTACCAGCTGCTTTAACTGCTTTAGCAAAACACTCTTGAGAACCGCAGTACTTTATTTTAACTATATCAGCCCCCAATTCTAAACCAACTCGGGCCGCGTAAGCAGTAATTTCCGGCGAATTATCGTCTTTAATTGCTTTACCTCGTGGATACATCCAACCAATAACAGATAAGTTATGCTGGTCAGCTTTTTCTTCAATCTGACCAAATTCTTTTAACATAGCTGCCTCATGTTGACTGCCTAAATAAATAGTATAACCGACTGCCGAAGCGCCTAATTCAACTGCTTCAGTTACTGAACAAACTTGGCTTGACATTGGTTCACCACCAACTAATCTGGTCTTGCCATTTAATTTTACTATTAAAGAAATTTTATCTCGATAAGCAGGATAGTATTTTTCAGCTACCCCTTTTTGTAAAACAATAGCGTTATAGCCGCCTTTGACGGCCATATCTAAAATATAATTAGGGTCAATGCTTTTCCCCTTTAAATCAATTGGCCCATGTTCAATACCATGATCATAAGCTAAATAAATCGCTTTGCCACCAGTGGTAATTTTTGAAAGTTTTGTCATAAAGTTACATATCCTTTATCTAAATTCTCCATCATTAATTTGTTAATTGCCCCCTCGCCCATATATTCACTAAAAACTTTATTCCACAATGCCTCTTGTTGATGATAAAGGTATTTGGACTGAAAACCAGCTTGGCGAAGTAAGGAAATACCATTATCAAATAAATCAAAACTGATTAAAGTTTCTTTTTTTGAATTAGAAGGAAAATATTCACCAATTACATCTAAATCTCCCCAGAAATTTAATCCTAAATTTGGAAAACGTCGGGCAAATTTCTGAATGGCTAAAACAACTTTAGTATAATGCCAGGCCTCGGGGCTGATGTGCGGCTCGGCTAGACGAGGATCATTAGGATTATTTTTGGCTAAATATTTAGCTACAATCCGCCAGCTCATTTTTTCCTTATCAGGCAATGGCTCTTTTCCTACTTCTACCCTCAAGGCATTAATCATCTTTTTAGTAAAATTTTTCTCTTGACTATACATTTTAAAAAGCTGGGCATGCCAATCAGTTTCGTAGGTATAATGCAAGGTCATAAAGAAAAGATAAATTATTTCACCGGGACGCTGCTGGGTAATAGGAATAACAAAAACAATTCCCAATTCCTTTAAATGGCTCATATGATGAAGCTTGGCGCCTAAAAATTTCTGACCAATGCCGGCCCACTTTTCAGGAAGAACAACTACTTTAACTTCTCTTTTTTCAAAATCTTCTTTTTTAAAATCCTGGTAAGGTTTAAAAAAAACATCATTAAGCCATCGGCTATCTTCAACAAATCTCAAGGCGCAAAAAATTTCAAAGATATCTTCTTGGTCAAGCATTTTATCTATATCATTGCCGTAACCCAAGCTTTCCATAATTTTTTGAGGAGGATTTAATTTAAGTAATTCTTTGGCTTTGGCTTCTTTGAGATAAAAACCAGCCAAATGACCGGTCAATTCTTTAGTTGCATTAATTAAACTTCGATAACCAACCGCTGTGGAAAGATCCGGCTGATGAAAATGCTTAAAAAGAACTTGATCTGTTTCTTTTACTTTTTTAATTAAGGCGTTATAGATCTCTTCTGCTTTAACATTAAAAAAACCTTTTTTTAAGCCAAAGCCAAATTCTACTAATCTTTCTCTAACTTTATGTTCATTTTCCCGGACAATCTTTTCAATTACCCCTTTCTTATGGCTAATTTCTTCCATTTTCTTCTCCAAGTTCAAAACCACCCTCTCCGAAGTTCTTAATAATTTAGCTAATTTAGCTGTTGATTCCATATTTTTACCTTTTTCCACTCCCCCCACTCACCTTTTTTCAAAAGCCCGTTAGTCGCTCCCATCTTTTGTAAACAAGCCGTAGCATTGGCGGTGCCCAATTGAATGGCCTGAGTAATATCTTCTTTAACAAGCCAACCAGCGACAAAACCAGCCCCAAAAGCATCGCCAGCTCCAGTCCGATCAACCAAACCAGATTTAGGAATACCGGCTGAATATAATTGATGACCGTCAGAAACAGTTACTCCCTTAGGTCCCTTGGTCATCACGACAATACCATCAACCCAGTCATCTAATTTCTGGAAGATTTCTTTTTCTTTTTGAAAGTCCAAATCAGTCAAGCGAGCTGCTTCTTCTTGATTAAGAATTAAAATATCCATTTTATTCAAGCCAGAACGCAAAGTTTCCAATCCTTCGTTTAATTGAGTTTTTCCCGGATTAACTGCTAATTTAATTTTATTGGCAGCGGCAAAATTAATCAGCGGTTCAAAAACTTTATAACTCTCTCCTGACAAAGAAGCAATATAAAACCAGTTTGCTTTAAGTTTTTCAAAGTCAATATCTTCTAAAGTGAGTTGATGACAGGCCCCTAACTTTTCTAAAATACTCCGACCAACATCAGGCAGCGAAAGAATAACCGAAAAGGCAGTTGGCTGTTCAGCCGATTCTTTTAATAGGTCTGTTGAGACATTTTGTTGAGTCAGTTCTTTTTTAACCTCTTGGCCAAAGGCATCTTGGCCAATAATGCCAAAATAAGCTGCTTTTAGTCCTTGACGAGTAAAAGTTACGGCCGTATTGGTACCACAGCCGCCCATGGCAAAAAACACATTATCCATGTGCATTTTTGAACCTAAAGCAAGGCAAAGTCCTTTTTTAGTAATAAATTTTTCATCCTCAACTACTTTCAGCTGGCGACTGCTCATGAAAACATCTTGAGTCGCCGAACCAAAAGTGATGATATCGTACATAGATATTAGATGGATTTTCTCTTTAGAACCTTCTTAATTGCTTCTTTAATATCTTCAGCCAGTAAATGAAATTCCTTCATTAGTTCTTCTGGCTCCCCGGACTCGCCCCAGCGGTCTTGGATACCAATCATTTCTACAGGGACTGGGCAATTTTTAGACAAGACTTCGCAAACCGCTGAACCCATACCGCCCATTATTTGATGATCTTCAGCCGTAACCATTGCTCCAGTTTTTTCGGCCGCTTCAATAATTGTTTCATTATCAATAGGTTTAACAGTATGATTATTAATTACTCCCACAGAAAGACCCTTTTCTTCTTCTAAGTCATGAGCGGCTAATAAAGCTTCGTGGACAGTCGGCCCGCAGGCAATAATAGTTGCATCAGCTCCTTTTCGGAAAACTTCCGCCTGGCCAATTTTAAAAGGAGTTTTTGGAGTAGTAAAAACCGGCGTGGCTTCTCGAGCAAATCTTAAATAAACTGGTCCCTTCATCTGACCAGCCGCCATAGTTGCTTTCTTTGTTTCAATCGCATCGCAAGGCGCTAAAACCGTCATATTAGGCAGACAGCGAGTAATCGCCATGTCCTCTAAACCCTGATGGGTTGCTCCGTCAGCGCCAACGGAAACCCCGGAGTGAGCACCAGTTAATTTAACATTAGCCTTGTTCTGACCAACACTAATTCTTATTTGGTCCCAATTCCGACCCGGACAAAAAACTGAATAAGTAGAAACAAAAGGAATTTTACCCACCAAAGATAAACCAGTTGCCAAACCGATCATATTTTGTTCAGCAATGCCCACTTCAATAAACCTATCGGGAAATTCATCGCGAAACATGCCGCTTCGCGTAGAATTAGTTAGATCAGCGCAAAGAACCACCACCTTAGGATTCTTTTTACCTAATTCAATCAACCCCTGACCATAACCATCTCGGGTCGGCTTCTGTTCTAATTTTTCTTTTTGGTATAGATTTTTTTCTAAGTTCATATTTTTATTCATCTTCACTTTTAATTTTTCCTCCTAAAGTCCTTAATTGATCAAGCGCCTCTTTGGCTTCTTCCGACTTAGGCACTCTACCATGCCAAGAATATTCCCATTCTATAAAATCAACATCTTTACCCGGAATAGTATGAGCAATAATCAAGCTCGGTTTTTCAAAAATTGCCTTTGATTTATCACAGGCCTCGATAATTTCTCCGATATTATGTCCATCTACTTCTTGAACATGCCAGCCAAAGGCTTCGTATTTATCTTTCAACGGCTCTAAGGGCATGACATCTTCAGTATAACCGTCAATCTGAATATTATTCCGGTCCATAATCTGGGTCAGATTAAACAACTTATTTTTCCCAGCAAACATGGCCGCCTCCCACATTTGTCCTTCATTATGTTCGCCATCGCTGGTCAAACACCAAACCCAATTGTCTTTCTTATCAAACTTAGCAAAAGAATAAGCCATCCCGCAGGCAATTGATAGGCCTTGAGCTAAGGAGCCAGCCGAGGTCTCCATGCAATCAAGATGTAAACGGCTGGGATGTCCTTGCAAACGACTGCCTAATTTCCTTAGAGTTTTCAATTCTTTTACTGGAAAATAGCCGGCTTGAGCCAAAGTCGCATACCAAACCGGACAAATATGAGCATTAGAAAGAATCACCCGATCTCTTTCTGGCCAATCGGGCTTCTTAGGATTATATTTAACTATATCGCCAAAATAAAGAGCCGTAAAAACATCAGCCATACCCAAAGAGCCAGCTGAATGGCCTGATTTGGCCTCAAGTAGCATTTGGATAAGATTTTGGCGAATGGCGTTAGCTGTTTCTTTTAAATTTTTTACTTTCATATTTTTTTCCCTCTTAATTTTTTAATTGTTTCTTCAATATTATCATTTTCAAAAATAGCGCTGCCGCTGGCTAAAAGATTAGCCCCGGCCTGAATAACTTGAGGAGCCGTCTCTGGATTTATACCGCCATCTACTTCTATATTAACATTTTTATACTTAGTTCGCAAATCTTTAATTTTAACTAAAGTTTCTTCTAAAAACTTTTGGCCGCCGCGACCCGGCTGAACCGTCATCACCAAAACTAAATCAAGCTGCTCAATAAAATCATCAACTACTTCTATTGACGTCTCTGGATTAATGGCTAAACCGACTGCTAAGCCGGCTTTTTTAATTCTTCCAATAACTTCTTTTGGCTGGTTAGTTGATTCAAAATGGATAATAATTCTTTTAACACCTGAGGCAATCCAATCATCAATATTTTCTTCGGGATTTTGAATCATTAAATGGGCTTCTAAATTTAAATTAGTTTCTAAGTTTTTTAAATCAGCTGGCTTGTTCCAGGTAGAGTTCTCCACAAATTGGCCATCCATCACATCCAACTGGACCCACTTAACATAGGTCTCTACTTTTTTAATTTTTTCTTGCAGCTCCTGAAAATCTTTAGCAATGATAGTTGGAATAATTTCAATCATGAGTTTGCCTTATCTAAGTCACTAATCTTTTCCAACCTTCTAACATGCCTTTCTTCTTGAGTAAACTCTGTCTCCAGCCAAATCCGGACAAGTTTCTTAGCTGTTTCTAAATCTGTCACTTTGCCACCTAAGCACAGAATATTACTGTCATTATGCTGACGTGATTGCAGGGCAGTAAAATTATCCCAACAAACAGCCGCCCGAATGCCTTTGATTTTATTAGCCACCATAGCCATACCTAAACCAGTCGCACAGATTAAAATTCCCTGTTCATTTGTTTGGGCTACTTTTTTAGCTACAGCTAAAGCAAAATCCGGGTAATCATCCTTGGGATCTAATTCTTGATTACCTAAATCCTCATACTGATAATCTAATTCTTTCAGATACTTCTTTATTTCTTCTTTTAAATGCCAACCAGCATGGTCAGCCCCTAAGTAAATCATAATTTTTTACCGACAAATTCAGCGAACTCGGCTAACCGACAGGCATAGCCCCATTCATTATCATACCAAGCTAAAATCTTAATTAAATTCCCTCCCTGAACCATGGTTGAAAGCGAATCAACAATAGCGGAAGCTGGATTGCCTCGATAGTCAACCGAAACTAAGGGAGTATTCTCAACAGCTAAAATATCTTTTAATTCTTCTTGAGCTGCTTTTTTAAAGGCTTGGTTAACTTCTTCGACTGTTGTATCTTTCTTAACTTTAGCCACAAAATCAATTAAAGAAACCACTGGGGTAGGCACTCGAATAGCCAAACCATGGATTTTCCCTTTTAATTCTGGAATGGTCTTAGTCACGGCAATAACCGCTCCAGTAGTCGTCGGCACCATTGACAAAGCGGCTGAACGAGCTCGCCGCAAATCTTTGTGAGGTAAATCAAGTAATCGCTGGTCATTAGTATAGCTATGAATTGTTGTCATTAGACCAGATTCTATCTTAAAATTATCATCAAGAATTTTGGCCACCGGAGCTAAACAGTTAGTTGTACAGGAACCCATGGAAACAATTTCATCTTTTTCTTGATTATATTTTTCTTGATTAACTCCTAAAACAAAATGAGCTACTTCTGGACTCTTAGAAGGAGCAGAAATAATCACTTTTTTAGCTCCGGCCTCTAAATGTTTTTTAGCCTTCTCAAAATTAGTAAAAAGACCAGTACATTCTAAAACCACATCTATTCCCATTTCTTGCCAAGGAAGTTTAGACGGATCTTTTTCAGCTAAAACCTTATCAGTTGCGAAAGTTTTCTCATACTTTCCGTAAACCGAATCGTACTTTAACAAATGGGCCAGGGTCTTGGCATCGGTCAGATCATTAATAGCCTTCACTTCTAAATCTGGATGTTTGTCTAAAATACGACGGAAAACCGTCCGGCCTATCCGGCCAAAGCCATTAATAGCAATTTTAATAGCCATAATAATTTCTCCTTTTTGTTAATCTTTGATATTTAAAATCTGACAAATTCTTTCTCTATCAAAGCCAATAATAATCTGACCGTCTATCTCTACCACCGGTACACCCATTTGACCTGTTTTATTAATCATTTCTTCCCTAGCTTTGGCATCTTCAGCCACATTAACATCTTCATAATCAAAGCCGTGTTCATCTAAAAATGCTTTAACAGTATAACAATAGGGACAGCTGGATGTTGAATAAACTTTTATTGTTGGCATAAATATTGATAAGCTGAAAGAGCTGCCTTGGCCCCCTCGCCAGCCACCACGACAATCTGCTTATGAGATACATCTGTGACATCGCCAGCGGCAAAAATATTGGCCTGACTAGTCCTATTTTGAGAATCTATTTTAATCTCTCCTTCTTTATTTAATTCTACCACATCTTTAACCAAAGAGGAATTAGCTGTTGAACCAATAGCAATAAAAATTCCTTCCAAGGCTATCTCTTTAACTTTTTTAGAAGAACGCTCTTGATAAACTAAACCATTAACCAATTGTTCTCCCTTAATTTCTTTAATTTCAACATCAGTTAAAATATTAATCTTAGGGTTCTTTTTTATCTTTTCTTGGAGATATTTATCAGCTGCTAATTGAGGCGAAAATCCTAAAAGATATATTTTTGAAGCATAGGCAGTAAGTTGAAAAGCCGTTCCTAAGCCAGCATTGCCGCCACCAATAACAGCCACCTTTTTATTTTTAAAAAGAGGGGCATCGCAGGTTGCACAATAACTAACTCCTTGACCAATAAATTTTTCTTCACTAGGCAAACCCAGTTTTTTAGGCAGACAACCAGCAGCAACAATAATCGCCCTACCCTTATAAGAATCATTTGTTGTTTTTACTTCAATCAAGTCATCAGCCAAAACGACTTCTTTTACTTTAAGACCTTCTTTAATTTCAAGTTCATTTTTTTTCAACTGATTAACCATTTTATTAACTAAATCTAAACCAGTAATATGTTCAAATCCGGGATAATTTTCTACCCAAGGGGCTAAAGCTGCCTGGCCGCCCCAATCCTGACAAATTAAAATGGTCTTTAATTTTTTCCGAGCCGCGTAAATACCCGCACTAATAGCGGCTGGCCCGCCGCCAATAATAATTAAATCATACATAATAAAATTGTATCACAAAACAGAAAAATAAAAAAATCCTGACCGAGTGAATTAGTCACAATTATTTTTGGTCAGGATTTTTTAGACTTATAGACAGTTACTATACGTCGGGATTTTCCTATGCTAATTACTATCGAGCCAGTCTCTCCTTTATATCTACCCTTTGGCAAAAAACCAACTATTTTTTTATCTATAAGGTTATTTATTATCTCACGAGCCATATCTTCTATTTTTTTCTTAAAGCTATCAGCCACCTAAATCACCTCCTTATTAAATTGTTAAAAAGCTTATTGATTAAGCTCCTGCTCAATTATTTTTTCAAATTGGCTATAGGGTTGGTTGCCGACAATTAACTGGTTATTGATAAGAAAACTTGGCGTGCCAGCAATATCAGCTTCCTGGGCTTGATTAAACCAATTCATCACTCTTTCTTGATATCTGCCTGAATCAAAACACTGATTAAAACTATCTTGATTTAAACTCAAACTGCCAGCCATTGCCTTGAGCCAATCAGCCACTATCATCATTAAATCATCCTCTGAAGCAGCTTTTTCGGTTTGTTTAATAAGTTCCTGATTATGTTCAAAAAGATATCCATCAACTTGCTGAAATTTCCCCTGCTCTTGGGCGCAAAGAAGAGCTTGACCTAATTCTGAAGGAGAAAGACGCCGAGGAATGAACTTAACCTGACCGATCTTAATATATTTTTCCATAATCAAAGGTAGGGTCTGTAAATGGAAATTAGCACAATGACCGCAGAAATGACTGGAATATTCTATGATGGTTACTGGCGCTTCTGGACTGCCTAAAATAAATTCTTCCTCAACTGGCTGAAGTGATTCTCCTTGGCCGGGATTATTCCCCAAAACAGAAGCCATCTGGCCAGTCATTGATAAATCACTCTGATTAGCATACCAAACTACTCCGCCTAAAACAGCCAGAGCGACTATTCCTAAAATAATTGTTTTTTTGTTAGTCATAACAGTTATAATATATCACAAATTGAAAATAATAGCAATATCTATTTCGACTTGATTTTTTTCTGTATATTTTTTAATATTAAATTAGATACTAAAAAATAAAAAAGGAGGTAAAAAATGAAGATTGCCATTGCTGGCGCTCACGGCGTAGGAAAGACTACCTTTGCTAAGGACTTAGCTAAAAAGCTAAATATTAATTATATCCATGACATTGTCAGAGAGGAAGCTATAAAGAAAGGATTTGTCATAAACGAAAGTACCCCACCAGAAGTTCAACTTTGGCTAGTTTGCAGACAATGGGAATTAGAGAAGATTACTCCTGAAAGCTGGGTAGCTGACAAATCCCTACTTGACTACTTGGTTTATGGAGAAATAATTTTAAAGGACGACAACTTGAAGAAAATAATTAGAGAGATAGTCAAACGCAATGCCCGCTATGATCCAGTCTTTTATCTTCCTATTGAATTTCCCATGGAACTTGACGGGGTAAGAAGTGAAGATGAAGAGTTCCAAAAAGAGGTGGACGACCGTTACAAAGAGACATTAGAAGAATTCGGAATAAAGTACATCGTGGTTTCTGGCTCGCCCGAGGAAAGAATAAAGCAATCCTTAGCACATTTAAAATAAAAAAATTAGTATTTCTGTTTTACAGAAATAAAAGACCTTCTTTCTTAAGAAGGTCTTTTTTTATCCTAACTCCTTGATTATATCCTCCTAATCGTCCATCGGAACGAATGACCCGATGACAAGGCACTTGAGAATCAGTGTTTTTATTAAGAATATTACCAATTGCCCGATAAGCTTGCGGCTGACCGATCTTTTGAGCCACCTCTTGATAAGTCATTACTTGGCCACGAGAAATCTGACTAACAATATAATAGACTTTTTCTGAAAAAGGCAAATTAGCAAAAACTGGTCTAAAACTTTTACGGTGAATTTGACAGGGACCAAACTTAGTTAATTTTTCTACGTGGAGCTTTGTCCCATATCCTTTATGTTGAGCAAACCCATATTCTGGATATTTTTGTTCAAGCCGTTCCATTAATCTATCTCGACTAACTTTAGCCATAATTGAAGCTAAAGACAAGAGAAAGATTTTTTGGTCACCTTTAATAATTGGTCGCTGGGCTATTTTTAAATGAGGTATTTCCATTTTTCCATCTAAAAATAAAAAATTTGGCTGCAGATTAAGTTTTTTTAAAGACCGCCGCCAAGTTAAAAGAGTCGCCTGCCAAATATTAATTCGGTCAATTACTTTTGGCCAGACAAAACTAACTCGCCACTCAATCTTCGGTTCATTTTTAACCATCTCAAAAATTTCTTCTCTTTGCTTGGCCGTCAATAATTTAGAATCCCTAAGGGTATGTATTTTAAGGCGCGTCCTTGAAATACATACCCTTTTGAGAGTGACAATAGCGGCGGCAACTGGCCCGGCCAAAGAACCACGACCAACTTCGTCAATACCAGCTATTATCTGATAACCTTTTCTAAAAACTGATTTTTCCTGATTAGAAAGAATCATTTTGCCTTGACTAAATTCGGCGGGGTTTGGCCTTCTAAGGCAGCGATGATGTTTTGGGCGGCCATTTCAGACATTTTGTCGCGGGTTTCTTTAGTAGCTGAAGCAATATGAGGAGTTAAAACAACATTTTCTAATTCAGTTAAACCAGGCGTTAATTCCGGCTCATTCTCATAAACATCAAGAGCCGCTCCAGCAATTTCTTTATTTTTCAAAACCTCTAAGAGCGCCTTTTCATCAATTATTGGGCCACGGGCTGTATTAATCAAATAAGCTGTTGGCTTGATCATCTTTAATCTCTCGGCATTAATCAAATGTTTTGTCTCCTTTGTTAAAGCGGTATGTAAACTAACAAAATCAGCTTCTTTTAATAAATCATCTAATTCTCGATATTCTATATTATACTTCTTTTCTAATTCCTCATTACGCTTAACATCAAAATAAATAATTTTTACTTCAAAGCCATCCTGCATCCGTTGAGCAACTGATGAACCAATCCGGCCTAAACCAACAATGCCCAAAGTTCTTCCCTTAATATCAGCTCCTAAAAGAAGTTTGGGTCCCCAGACCTTGAATTTGCCGGCCCGAGTATATCTATCTGCTTCAACAATTCTTTCAGCAATGGCAAAAAGCAAAGCAATAGTATGTTCAGCCACTGCTTCGGTTAAAACGCCAGGCGTGTTAGTGACCATAATCTCTCTTTTCTTGGCTTCAGCCAGATCAATATTATTATAGCCAACCGCATAATTAGCCACAATCTTCAACTGTTGACCAGCTGTCTCCATCACTTGGCCGTCAATTTTTTCCGTTAGAACTGACAAAATAGCCTCAACCCCCTTAACGCCTTTTAATAATTCCTCCTGTGATATTTTTCCTTCTGGGCCAATAGAAACTTCCCAGCCCTTTTCTTTTAATAAATTGATTCCTTTTTCAGGAATCTGCCGCGTAATAAATATTTTTGGCATAAATATTTCTCCTTTCAATTTAAGTATAGCATATTTTCTAAAATTTATCATCCTTAATATCTTTTCTAATCTTTTTCATAAATTGATAAATAAACCAAAGGTTGTGAAAAGTAGCTAAACAAGGACCAAGCATTTCTTTGGTCTTAAAGAGATGGTGAAGATAAGCCCGGCTGAAATTTCGGCAGGTGTAACAAGCACAGTTCTTCATGATTGGTTTTTTATCTCTTTGAAAAGATGAGTTTAAGATATTCAATTCCCCTGACCCGGTTAAAAAAGTGCCGTGACGGGCTAAGCGAGTCGGATAAACGCAGTCAAAAAGGTCAACGCCTTTTTTTATTGCTTTAAGCAAATCCTCGGGCTGACCAATACCTAAAAGATGACAAGGTTTTTGCTCTGGTATTTCTGGAATAACCCAATCCAGAATCTTAAACATATCCTTTTTGGTTTTACCTAAGGAACCGCCAATAGCTAAACCATCAAAAGGCAATTGACTGATAAATTGAGCGCTCTTTATTCTTAAATCCGGCCACTGACCACCCTGAATAATGCCAAAAAGAAATTGGTCTTTCCTCTCTTTTGTCTGGAGACAGATTTCAGCCCAGCGATGGGTTCTTTCTATGGCTCGTTGAGTATATTGTTTAGTAGCTAAGGGAGAAGTACATTCATCAAAAGCCAAAATTATATCCGCCCCTAAGGCCTCCTGAATCTGGATTGATTTTTGGGGAGTCAAGCGATGCTTAGAGCCATCTAAATGAGAACTAAATTCTACCCCTTGTTGGTCTATTTTGGCTAATTTTTGTTTGACTGGTTTCTTTAGTTTCTTAAAATTTTCTGGGAAAATTCCAGCTATTTTGCCTACCCCATGTTCTAAGCCAAAACCTAAACTAAAAACCTGGAAGCCGCCGCTGTCAGTAATAATCGGTCCGGGCCAATTCATAAACTGGTGTAAGCCGCCCAATTTTTGAATAATTTTATGACCGGGTCGCAAATAGAGATGATAAGTATTACAAAGCAGAGCTGGAAAACCTATTTCTTTTAAATCAGCTGGAGTTAAACTTTTAATTGTTGCCTGGGTAGCCACCGGTAAAAAAGCCGGCGTCTTAATTTGACCATGCGGCGTTTTAATCAAGCCCAAGCGGGCTTTTGATTTTTTACTTTTTTTGAGAATTTTGAAAAACATTAATCCGATAACCAGCTATTCCAAAAGCGACCGCCACATTGAGCGATTCTTTCTGACCAAACATTGGCAAATGAATAATCTGGTCAGCCCTTTTTATCACAGCCGAAGAAACTCCTTTAATTTCATTACCAATTACTAAGGCCAAAGGAAATTTGGGCTTAAATTGAGTATAAGGCAAACTATCTTTTGTTTGTTCTAAGACAACCACTGAAACTTTTTCTTTTTGCAATTTTTCCACTAGTCGCCAAACTTGCCAATAATGCTGCCAAGGAATATTTTTTTCAGCCCCTAAAGCGGTCTTGTTAATTTTAGGATGGGGCGGCTGTCCGCAAATGCCAGTTAAAAAAATCTTATCCACTCCTAAAGCATCGGCTGTCCGAAAAATAGAGCCGATATTTTCTAAGCTGCGAATATTGTCACAAACTACATAAAAAGGCATAATTCAAGGCGCGTCCTTAAAGTATAAACTCTCTCTTCTTGCTTTTCAAGCTTGACTAATTTATATACAGATGCTATAATATAGAAAATAAAATTATAGGAGGGTATTAGCACATGAAAAAAAGAATAATGGTTGGACTATTGGGAATGATTGTTTGTCTTTTTTCAACAACTAGCTGGGCTTACTTAGCTAAAGTTAGTTGGTATGGAAAGCCGTTCCACGGCAGAATAACAGCCAATGGAGAAAAATATAATATGCATTGTTCTTCTACGGCTGCCCATAAGACATTACCCTTTGGGACTAAAGTCAAAATCGCTAATCCTAGAAACGATCAAAGTATTGTCGTCCGGATTACTGATAGAGGTCCTTATGTCTTTGACCGAGAATTTGATCTCTCTTATGGAGCCGCTAAAAAGATAGGACTGACTAAAAATGGCGTAGAATTGCTAAAGATAAGCGTTTTGGGAACTCATTCACCATTCTATCTCTATCGGGTAAAAAAAGGAAACACATTGTGGCGATTATTCGGGACAAATTGGAAAACTGTAGCCCGAATAAATAAAATTTCTCCCAAGAAAATAAGACCAGGGATGAAATTACTTATCCCTTACCATTGGGATGAGGTCTTCTAAGTAAAAAGGCTCATGCTAAATTAGCATGAGCCTTCTTTTTTTAAGAAAAAATCCCCCTGGCGATATCAATGGCTGGTCCCCATTGATGATCAGGCACCCATAAATCCGATGGATGACTAATATTTTTATCATATCTGGTTACACTGGCCTTACGGACTTTGCCTTTCTTTTTAACAAAACTGATATCAAAGTTGCCAACTGCTAATTGGACACTACGTACTCGTCCATTGGGTCGTTCCACTTTTAAAACCCTTACTTCAACGTTACTCATCTTAATCCTCCTTTTTTAAAGTACTGAATTTATAATAACAAATAAATATCTATTTGTCAAGGAAAAGCTTTTGGGCTTCCTGCCAAATAGCCTTATTGCCCTTGATTTCTTTGAGCCAATACCACCATTCAGCTCCCCATAAATAGGCCTCATCAAAACCAGTTCGTTGAGTATAATCAATTATTTCTTTAAATTTTTCTAAATTCATTGACTTGTTTTGTTCTTCTAAAGGCGTTTCATAAATCATTTTTGGTCCCCAAGGTTCCGCTTGAAGCTCAACAATAATTACTCTATCTATTCCAGTAATCCATTTGGCTATCTTGGCCCTTTTATAATAAAAAACTGGCGTGAGAGGATATGTAAAATATCGGTTGATTTTGTCAATCCAAACAGTCCGATAAAGAGTCGTTCCTAGAATATCAGCTCGCCAAGCTGGCTCAATCCAACTGCTTAGTTCTCCGCTGGCGCTGACAATAATTGGTCGTTGGTCAAAATCTAATTGCCGAACCAAAGCAATCTCTTTGTCTAAAAATTGTTTATCTAATTTTGGGCATCGGCCAAAGCCTTTTAAGAATGGCTCATTTTCCACCTGCCAGGCCTTAATAGTTTTATTGTCTTGATAATGATTAACTATTTCAGTTAGAAGCAATAAAAGTCGTTCTTGTTGTTCTGATTCGCTTAAATTTCTTGCCCAATCCGGTATATGACATTCGGGCCAACGAGGTAGTTTCCGACCAATAACTAAAATAACCTCGGCGCCTCTTTTGGCGGCCTGGGAAATCTGCCAATCTAAATCAGTAAAAGAATATTCCCCTTGGTTAGGTTCAATTTTTGGCCAATAAGCAATCAAGCGTAACTTCTTTACTTTTAAATCATCAAGTATGTTCAGATAAGCTTCTGGCCAGTCCAGTCCCATTTTTTCAGCAAAAATTTGGCTGAAAGTAATGCCGAAAGTAATATCTGTGACAGTTGGCGCCTGACCAGTGACCAAATAAATCAGCAAGCCAACTAAACAAAAAATAACTAAGATAACAAATAAAATAATGATATGAAAAATAGATTTCATAATCTTAAAAAGCCAAAATTCCCAAACCTAAACTAATAAGCAAAATAGCAATAATTTTTTGAGTAATCACCCTTCCAGTAATTTGTTCTCTTAAAATTTGAGGGAATTTTTTAGAAAGAATAACTGTCATGATAAAAAGAAAAGCATATTGAATTCCCTGAAGGGCATTGACTAAAGTAACACTACCTAAAAAAATAGCATAATTAAGTAGAATAAAAGCCAGACCAGCTATTCCTTTATTGATTGAAAATAAACCAATTGTTTTAATTTTAATTGCCTTAGTCGTATCCAAAATTATTTGGCGATTACTTGGCCAAAAGAATATTAAACAGGCTCCTAAAAAACCACCTAGGCGAATCCAGATAAAACCGTTGATAAAAGACTGATAAGTAAAAACAAATTTAGTTAGAACAAAGGAACTAGCAAAAAGAAAAGCGGCTAAAAGAGCGATAAATAGACCTCTGATTAAAAAAGTTTCAGGTAATTCTGAAATCTTTTTGTGTCTCTTGGGCCAAAGTATAATCATTCCGCCAATAACCATCAAAGAAAAAGCAATCGATTGATTAATTAGTAAGCGTTCTCCTAAAAACAGATGAGTTAAAATCAAAGTAAAAACAGGTATGGCTCCGCCAACCACCGGAGCGATTTTTGATACTTCACTTAAGCGAAATGATTTATAAAGAAAGATGAGGCCGAAAATAAATAAAGCACCAGCTATAAAACTAGCTATAATTTGCTCAAGAGGCGGAATAATAAAACCAAAGGGAATTAAGACAAGAACAAAAATTTCTAAGAGACCAATATAAAAAGCATAAACTATTGGGTTAAGAACGGTCTTAGAAAGAAGAAATTTATCAATAATAAAAACCAGAGCAAAAATAAAATGAGCCGTAATGGCAATAAAAAGCCAGTTCATAATTTATTTTCCTGACAAATTTTAGCGTAGATTTTGGCGCTGGGCCGAATTTTTCGCTCTAAAGTTTTATAATCAACTTCGACCAAACCAAATCTAGGCCAAAAACCTTTATCCCATTCAAAATTATCCAACAAAGACCAGTAAAAGTAGCCGCGGACATCAACCCCCTCTTGAATAGCTCGCTGAACCCAAAATAAATGGCCTTTGATAAATTTAGCCCGTTGTTTATCTTTTTCATCAGCTAAGCCATTTTCAGTAATATAGATTGGCTTATTATATTTTCTTAAATCTTTTAAAAGATGGTAAATACCTTTAGGATAAAATCCCCAACCGAGATCAGTGACTGGTAATTTTCTCTTTTTAAAAAATCGATGATGAAAATAGTAATTTAAACCAATAAAATCTTGTTCATCTTTTATTTTCTTTAAAAAATAACTATTCCAAAAGTAATCAGCTAAAGGACTTCTGTCAAAATAAACATTATTTTTAGCGATTCCTACCTGACAATCTAAATCAATCAAATGCAAAGAACGATAAGCTAATTGATGAGCTCTGGCCAAATTATTAAGCACTTTGAAATATTTCAAAATACTTCTTTTTTGCGGCGGCCAAACACCCCTTAAAAAAGAATTAGAAGCGTAAACATTGGGCTCGTTTATAGTAATCCAGAAATTGACTTGGTCAAATAAATTTTGACTGACTATTTTAACAAAACGGTCAAAATAATAGGGTGTTTTTTTATTAAGCCAGCCCCCTTTTTGAGCTAACCAAACTGGCAAGGTCCAATGATAAAGCGTAACAAACGGTTCAAGTCCCCGTTCTTTTAAAGATAAAAGAACTTGTCGGTAATGCTCAATTTCTCTTCGATTAAGCTTGCCTTCTTTTGGCTCAAGGCGCGACCATTCAATAGAAAAACGATGAGCCTTATGATTAAGTGACTTAGCCATATCAAAATCCTCTCTAAAACGATTGTAATGATCACAGGCCCGGCCAGAATTGGCAATTTCAGGTTTTGACTTTTCCCATTCGCTCCAATCATTAAAATTACCACCTTCAACCTGATGGGATGAAGTGGCTGACCCCCAATAAAAATTGTCGGGAAATCTTATTTCTGACATTTAGGACAAAAATGAGCTGAACGACCGTTTATTTTAAGTCGTTTAATTTTAGTCTGACAAATAAAACAAGGTTGACCTTCTCGCTGATAAACCTTAACTAAAGGTAAATAATCACCCTGTTTTCCTTGAATATCAACATAAGTATCAGTTGAAGTGCCACCTCGACTGATAGCTAAAGACAAGATTTTTTTAATTCCTTGATAAATTCTTTTTATTTCTATTGGCTTAAGAGTGCTGGCTTTTCTAAATGGCAAAACTCGAGCTAAAAACAAAATCTCATCGCTATAAAGATTGCCGATACCGGCCAGAAAACTTTGATCCATTAAAAGCGGCTTAATTTTAGCCCTTTTTCTTTTGTTTAATAATTCTTTAAATAAATTAAGAGTAAAATCTTTAAATAATGGTTCAGGACCGAATTTTTCTTTTTTGAGAAAATCAGCTAAATCTTTTTTGGCAATTACTTTGACAAAACCGAATCGCCGCAAATCATTGTGAAGCAAATGACTTCCGTCAGTAAAATGATAAATCAGATGAGTATGTTTATCAGGGATGCCATTAAATATTATTTGGCCGGTTAATTTTAAATGGATGACCAGACAATAATCGTTAGATAATTCAATAATCAGCAATTTAGCCCGCCGATTAATCTTTTTGATTTTTGCTCCGGCAACAAGCTTTTTGAATTTTTGTTGAGGGTATTTAACAAACCGCGGCAAAAACACTTCCACGGTTTTTATTTTCTTCCCCTTAATCTTTCTACTTAACTGTCTTTTAATTGTCTCGACCTCGGGCAATTCAGGCATATTTACTTAGGCGGTTCTTCGTAACGAGTGCTGACTAAAACATCTCCTAAAGCATCTATATCTTCTAAAACCATACCTGTGCCGCGGACGACCGCTGTCAAAGCGTCTTCTACTAATTTAACCGGCATTTCAGTTTGTTCAGCAATCAATTCGTTCAATCCCCGCAATAAGCCGCCTCCGCCAACCAAAAAAATTCTCCGATGCATAATATCAGCCACTAATTCCGGTGGGGTTTCTTCAATAGTTCCCTTAATAGCATTAACCAAAATTTTAACTGAACGGCTTAAGGCCTTGCGAATTTGACTATCATCAACAGCGACTTCTTTGGGTAATCCGGTAACCAGATCGCGGCCGCGCATAGTCGTCTCTAATGTTTCCTCTAAAGGATAAGCTGAACCAACCGCTAATTTAATATCTTCAGCTGTTTTTTCGCCTAAAAGAAGATTAAATTCATCTCGGGCATACTGAATAATATCTTCGTTAAGTTTATCGCCAGCCACCCGCAAACTCTTGCTGACGACAATACCACCCAAGGAGATAACCGCTACTTCAGTAGTCCCGCCGCCAATATCAACAATCATATTGCCAGCTGCCTCTTGAACAGGTAATCTTATGCCGATGGCGGCCGCCATCGGCTCTTCAATTAAATAAACTTCTCTAGCCCCAGCACTCCGAGTAGCATCCTCAACTGCTTTCTTTTCCACTTCAGTCACTCCAGAAGGAACACCGATAGCTATCCGTGGTCGAGGTAAAATAGAAAAGCTCTCCCGATGAACCTTATCAATAAAAAACTTAAGCATTTGTTCAGTTACTTCAAAATCAGAAACTACCCCAGCTATCAAAGGACGAGAAGCGATAATATGACCAGGTGTCCGACCAACCATTTTTTTAGCTTCTTGACCAATAGATAAAATCTGACCGGTTTTTTGATTGATAGCTACTACTGATGGCTCATTAATAACAATCCCCCGTCCCTTAACATAAACCAACGTATTAGCCGTGCCTAAATCAATGCCAATATCTTTGGAAAAGAAACCAAAAAGATTATTTAACATAGTTGTAAAGTTTATCTATCTTGACTAATTCCGTCTTATCACTATCTCGTTTCTTTAGCTCGATTGAATCTTTAGCAATGGTCTTTTGACTAATAAGCAAACGCATAGGAATGCCAATTAAGTCCGCTTCAGCAAATTTCTCACCCGGACTCTTTTGACGGTCATCATATAGTACTTCTAGACCATTTTTTTGCAAATCTTCATAAATTTGCTCTACTTTTTTGTCATTAATTAAAGTTAATAAATGAATTTGAAAAGGAGCCACTGATCTTGGCCAAATAATTCCTTTCTGGTCATGAAAGGCCTCAACAATTGCCGCCATTAATCTACCCAAACCAATCCCGTAACAACCCATAACAATTGGCTTTGGCTGACCTCCCTGGTCAACAAAATTAGCTGACATGGCCTGACTATATTTTGTTCCTAAATAAAAAGTATGACCGACTTCAATACAATTCTTTTTTTCCAACAGGCCATTGCATTGAGGGCATTTCTTAATATTACCTACTTTCTCAGTATTAGCTCCGTATTCACATTTAGAACAAACAACTATTTTATCTTCGCCTGTTTTAGCGATAAGCATAAATTCATGAGATAAGCTGCCGCCGATAGTCCCTGACTCTGCTTCTACGGCGATTACTTTTAAACCACAATATTTAAATATCTTTAAATAACTTTGCTTAACTTTTTCATAAAAAGCTATCGCCTCTTTTTCAGAAGTATGAAAACTATAAAGGTCTTTCATAATAAATTCACGGACTCGTAAAAGACCGCCAGCGGCTCGCATCTCATTACGGAATTTATTCTGAATCTGATAAAGATAAAGAGGTAAATCCTGATATGATTTAATCCTTTTCCTAACTAAATCAGTAATCACCTCTTCATGGGTGGGACCTAAGCCATATTCTTTTTGATGACGGTCTTTAATTTTAAAAAGAGGAGGATCAATGGTTTTCCAGCGACCAGTCTCTTGCCATAAGCTTTGGGGAATCAAAGAAGGCATAAGCAATTCCTGCCCGTCTAAATTATTCATTTCTTCTCTAATAATCTTCTCTATTTTCTGCTCAACTTGCCAGCCCAAAGGTAAAAAACTGTAAATACCAGCCGCCGTCTGGTCAATAAAATCACCTCGAATTAAATACTGATGACTGATGGTCTCGGTTCCCTTAGGAGCTTCTTTTTTAGCTTTAGCAAAAAGCTTTGATTGACGCATAGAATTAAAATATTCTAACTATATCTCGCCAGGTTACAGCAATCATTAATAAAATCAAAATAGCAAAGCCAGCCGTGTGAGCAATCCTTTCCACTTTTTGGCTGACTGGCGAACCTTTAATTTTCTCAATAGCCAAAAATAGCAAACGGCCGCCGTCCAGAGCCGGAAAAGGCAAAATATTAATAATAGCTAAATTAATGCTTATCAGAGCTGTTAATTGTAAAAGATAAATAAAACCAAGCTGGGCTGCCTGACCAGTCAAGTTAAAGATGCCAACTGGTCCGGCTATTTCTATGGCTAATCGACCGGTCATCATTAACTGCCAAAGGAGACCGCCTAAAGCAACTATAATCAACCAAGTTAAGTTAACCGTACTGGTAATACCCATAATCAAAGCTCGATACCAAGGATAAGAAATAATAGCTGTTCTGGCTAAAGCAATACCCAAGGGACCTTCATTTTCAGGATGATTAACTCGCGGCACTAAAGTTTTTTCTAAAACTTCATCTCCTCTTTGAATAGTTAGAGTAATTTCCTGACCTTTATGTTCATCAACAAATTTTTGCATATCAGCCACTTTATTAAATTGAGTAATTATATCTCCCATTTTAATCCCAGCCTGGCTGGCTGGCGAATCAAAAACCACTTGGGTAATTTGAATCCTGACTCCTTCTAAGTTAGTCGTCTGGTCATCAACCATAGCCGGCAGACCTAACCAATAACCCAGGCTTAAAAGGAAAGCGGCTAAAAGCAAATTCATGGTTACTCCAGCAAGCAAAATAACGGCTCTAGTTCTAATCGGCTTATTATAAAAAGCTCTTTCGTCTTTATTCTTCGCTGTCCTACCTTCTTCGCCGTGAATCTTAACAAAACCACCAATAGGCAAAAGATTTAAAGAATAAATTGTCTCTCCTTTTTTAATACCAAAAATCCTTGGCGGAAAACCAAAACCAAATTCTTCTACTTTGACGCCAGCTCGTTTGGCTACAATAAAATGACCAAATTCATGGACGAAAATAAGCAGACCAAGTATTAGAATGAAAACAATGATGGTTGTCAGCATATTATATTTTCGTTATCTCTTCCTCTTTCTTCTCACCTATTCCTTCAATCTTTTTATTATATTCATCAATTACTTTCTGTAATTCATCCTTGGCTCTAAATTTATCGTCTTCAGAAATTTTTCCCTGGTGTTCTAAATCCTGAATTTCTTTCCAAACTTCCTCTCGTTGTCGACGAAGACTAATTCGACACTCTTCTAATTTCTCTTGAAGAATCTTAATTAATTCTCGTCGTCGTTCCTCACTCAAGGGAGGGATTTTTAAACGAATAAATTCTTCTTCAACTATTGAACTAAATCCTAATTTTGACTGGCTAATTGCCTTGGCAATGTCTTTAAGAATGTTTTTATCCCAAGGTCGAATAAGGATTGATCTTGGTTCTGGTGTCTGAATAGCCGCTAATTGCTTCAAGGGCATCCGTTGGTTATAACACTCTACTTCAAGATCTTCAATTAAGCTGGGAGTAGCCCGGCCAACCCGTAGACCAGCCAACTCTTTTTTAAGGTAGTCAATGGTTCTATCAAAATTGGGCCTTAGTTTGTTGATGGGTTCTTGATACATTTATAGTTCCAGCATCATAACTTCTAAAGCTAAACGAGCGTTAATGCTCGGGTTAGCTAAAAGTAAATCTGTTTTTTTTATTGCTTGAATAATGGCCCTTAATTTAACCAAAGAATAACAATCTTTATATGTATTTGTTTCTGGATAAATAACTAAATCACCGCAACCAACAGATAATAATAGTAAATCCCTAAACCAAAAGAGCCAAGCGCTAAGAACCCGACGGGCCCGGGGCACATCTTTAGCTATTTTTTCAATATATTGATAACGCTCATTTAGGCCAGCTCTGATTAATTTTTCTAATTGACTGATAATTTTATTTTGATTTTCCAATAGAGTTGGATTTTCTAAATACTGAATAGCTAAACCGGGCCGGCCATTAGCTAGGCGGATGATTCTTGAATCTTTAATTCTCTTTTTTATTTCTTCTTCTTTTACGGGCAAAAACTTAATTATCTGACAGCGTGAGATAATAGTCGGTAAAAGCATTTGTGAGTTAGAAGTGATTAAGATCAAGACAGCCTGGCCAGTCGGCTCTTCTAAAGTTTTCAAGAGACAATTACTCGCCTCCGGCGTCATTCTGTCAACTTTATCAATTAAAGCAATTTTATAATTTGCTCGATATGGAAATAAACTCATCTGATATTGAATCTTTCTTACTTGATCAATGCCAATCTGATCGGCTGGCTTTGGTTCAACAATTAAAATATCTGGATGAACTGCCTGTTCTATTTCTTGTCCATTCAACATTTTAATAAATTCTAAAGCAACTGTTTTTTTGCCTAAATGAGCTTGTCCGGTGAATAAATAAGCATGAGCCAATCTCTTATTTTTAATACTTTTTTTTAAAAACTCTAAAATCCGATGATGACCAATAATCATAGAGTTATTTTAACATAACCCATTGTTTTGCTCAACTGCTTCTATAATAAACTCCTTGATTTCTCTTTCAAACCTTTCCTGGGAGAATTTTTCGGCTCTTTTTTTAATAACTAAAGGACTATAATTATTAAGGTTTAGGCGCAGACGGCGAACGCCGTCTGCTAAAGATTCAGTCACTGGGTCATCAAAAAACTCACCAGTTATTCCTTCTAAGATTGTCTCAATGGCCCCTCCTTGGCGATAAGCCAAAACCGGCTTGCCAAAGTTCATCGCCTCTACCGGAGCAATACCAAAATCATCCTCGCCAGGAAAAATAAAAGCAATACAGTTTTGCAGATACTGTTTAACTATCTCATCTGTTTGCCAACCTAGAAATTTAATATTTCGCTGGGCCATTTTTTGCAGTCGTTCTCTGTCCCGACCCTGACCAATAATTACCAAAGGTAACTCCAATTTATTAAACGCATCAATAGCCAAATCAATCCGCTTGTAAGGAGTCAATTGAGAGACAATTAGAAAGTATTCTCCCTTAGCTTGCTTGATCTTGTCAGATATATCTACTGGCGGATAAATTACTTTGGCCTGTCGGTCGTAATATTTTTTAATCCGCTGAGCCGTCATCTTGGAATTAGCCATAAAATAGTCAACTCGATTAGCCGCTGTCCTGTCCCACATCCGCAAATAATGGAAAAGTATTCTTTTAAAAAATGAAGGACCACCATTATATTGTGAAGCATAATCCCATAAAAAACGAGCTGGATTATGACAATAACAAATGTGAATGGCCTTAGGTCGGAGAATTAATCCTTTAACAAAAGCACTGGCCGAAGAAATAATTAAGTCAAAATCTCTTAAATCAAGCGATTCCACAGCCGCTGGCATCAAAGGAGCCAATAACCTATGGTATCTTCGAGAAAAAGGAAAATTTTGCAAAAAAGAAGTATGGATTTTGGTATTAGGAAAATATTTTCCCATTTTTTTCTCATCATAAAGCAAAGTATAAATTGCTGCCTGAGGAAAAATTTTCTTCAAATTTAAAAGGACCCTCTCGGCCCCTCCGAATCTAATTAGATAATCATGAACCAAAGCTATTTTCATATTTCCTCGAGTATCTTTAAGGTTTCTTGAGCGCATTTCTGCCAGGAAAATTTTTTGATATTTTCATATCCCTTAGCAATCAAATCTTTTTTAAATTCTTTATCGCTAATAACTTTATACATTGCTTTACTAATTTCTTCAATGTTTTTTGGCTTAATCAATAGGGCTCCCTGACCAGCTACTTCGGGCATTGAAGAAACATTAGAGGTAATTACCGGACAGCCAACTGCCTGGGCTTCTAAAATAGGCATACCAAAGCCTTCATAAAAAGAAGGCAAGATGAATAAATCGGCGCTTTCCAGCAACTGTGATTTTTCTTCTTGGCTGATATATCCTTTTTCTATGACATCTTGAGATTTGAATTCCTGATAACCATATCCTCTTGGGCCAACTAAAATTAATTTATGGGGTATTTGGTATTTCTTTTTTAATAAATTAAAGGCCTTAATTAAACCTTGAATATTTTTTTTAGCTTCAATACGACCAATGAAAAGAATAAAAGGACAATCGTTAGACCCTAAGGGTCTAACATTGGGTCTAATATTGTAGCCGTGATAGACAACTTCTATCTTTTCTGGCTGGCCGCCATATAATTCTATTAAATCCCTCTTGGTATTCTCGGAAACGGCAATGATTTTGCGGGCATTTTTTAAGGCATATTTAGTGCTCCATCGAAGATATTTCAAATGTCGCCAAGGATAGGTTTCTGGATAATATTCATATTCTAAACCATGGATAGTCGCTACTGAATTTTGTGGATGAATTAAAGGCAAAACATGAACCGGAATAAAAAGAACATCTGGTGGATTAATGGCCATCTCCCCGGCTAACCTAATCTGTGTCCACATCGGCAATGGCCATCTTAGATTTTTATGGCTATATAAAATAAACCGATGCCTTTTACTTTCTTCTAAAATCGTTAAGTGATTAATTAATTGATAAGTATATTCTTCTACGCCGGTTCGCGGCTCTTTAAAAGCCGCTCTGGCATTGATGCCAATAAGCATAATTATTTCTTACTCATGATACTTCTTTTATAAATATCTAAATTTTCTAAAGCTAAACCAGCTCCCTTAGCTACACAAAGCTCTGGCTCTTTGGATAAATGGCAAGGAATGTTAATCGCTTCAACAATCAATTTGTCTAAATTTTGAAGCAAAGCGCCGCCGCCGCTCAAAATCATCCCTTTATCCATAATATCAGCTATTAATTCAGGCGGTGTTGTCTGAAGAACGCTTTTAATTGACTGGATGATTTCTCTGAGTTGCTCTGAAATAGCTTCAGTTATTTCGTTACCTTTAACTTCAATAAATTTAGGCAGACCAAGCACTAAATCCCGACCTTGAATTTTTAAAGAAATGTCATCTTGACGAGGTAAAGCGCTGCCTATTTTTATCTTAATTTTTTCAGCTGTTCTTTCACCAATAGCTAAATTATGTTTTTTCCGAATAAATTCACTAATCGCTTGATCAATTTTATCGCCAGCCACTCTAACCGAAGCCCAAGAAACAATACCGCCTAAAGAAATAACCGCCATTTCAGAAGTACCTCCCCCAATATCAACGATCATATGACCGATTGGCTCATTAATGGGAATACCTGCTCCAATAGCCGCCAGAACCGGTTCTTTAACTACATAAGCTGTCTTAGCACCTGCTTTAATAGTTGCCTCAACAACAGCCCGTCTTTCTGTAGAAGTGACGCCAGCCGGCACAGCCACCATGACATCCGGTCGGAAAAACCGTCCGCGACCTAAAACTTTATTAATAAAATAACGAAGCATCGCTTCAGTGATCCGATAATCAGCAATCACTCCGTCTTTCATCGGCCGAGAAGCAGTAATGCTTTCCGGTGTCCGGCCCAACATTTCTTTAGCTTGGTTGCCAACAGCTAAAATACGGTTATCCTCAATAGAAATAGCTACTACGGTTGGTTCATTAATAACCACTCCTTTTTTAGGAAGATAAACTAGAGTATTAGCTGTCCCAAGATCTATACCTATTTTCTTTATAAACATATTTTTAAGACAGGCGTTTTATATCAGCTCCGATTTTAGAAAGACGTTCTTCTATCCTTTCATATCCCCGATCAATCTGATAGACATTTTCTATAATTGATTCTCCTTGAGCAATTAAAGCAGCAATAATCAGGGCAATACCGGCTCTAATATCAGGACTAATCAGATAGCGACCATATAATTTAGTTGGTCCTTGAATAATCACTCGATGGGGATCGGCCATAATGATTTTAGCCCCCATTTGATTAAGCATATCAGTATAAAAAAGTCGTCCTTCAAAAATTGTCTCGTGAATTAAAGAAAGGCCCTTAGCTTGAGTCATTAAAACAGCAAAAGGAGCCTGCAAATCAGTGGCAAAACCAGGATATTCGTGGGTTTTCAGATTAACTGCTTTTAATTTAAAACTTGGTTCAACAATAACAGAATTTTTACCTATTTTAAAATTAAGGCCGGCTTTTTCTAAAAGAAACCAAAGGACATCTAGGTCTTCAGGATTTAAACCAGCCACTTTTATCGGGCTGCCACTAGCTATTCCTAAAATAATTAAACTACCTGCTTCAATTCTATCAGGAATAACCCGACAGTGACCGCCTTTCAAATAATTAACTCCTTCAATTTTTATAAAAGGCGTGCCAGCTCCTTTAATTTTAGCCCCGCATTTATTTAAAAAATTAGCTAAAGCAGCAATCTCTGGTTCACAAGCGGCGTTCTTAAGGGTGGTTTTCCCTTTAGCTAAAACAGCCATTAAAATCATTGTCTCGGTAGCCGTCACACTAATAACCGGGAAGACAAATTTAGTCCCTTTTAATTTTTTAGCTGTTAAGTGATATCCTTTTCTATTTGTCTTTACTTTGGCGCCAAAGGCCTCAAAGCCAGCTAAAAATATATCGCGCGGCCGCTGACCAATAACACAGCCGCCTGGATGAGGAAAAACTACTTCTCCCTGCCGAGCCAATAAAGGACCAACCATTAAAATTGAACCTTTTAATTTCTGGGCGATATTTGGTTCTAAACGAGTTGTCTGAATATTTTTAGCTCTAATTCGGTAAATTCCCGAAGAATTATTTTTTACTTCAACTCCCACTCCCTTGAGTAATTCAACTAAGCGAAAAATATCTTCAATTTGAGGAACATTGGAAATCGTCCATTCCTGATCAGTCAAAAGACAAGCCGCCAAAAGTTTTAAAGCAGCATTTTTGGCTCCCTTAACTTTTATCGTCCCCTTTAATTTTCGGCCTCCCTTAATAACAAATCTCTCCATAACATTTTAATACTATCTTATTATCACTCACTTGACAAGTTGGCAAATTGCTAAATAAATGTTATCATAAGGCAAATATGACTCGTCGGGTTCGTCGAATTCTTTTTGGGACAACTATTCTTTTTTTTGTTTTAGTTACTCCAACTGTCCTTCTTTATGCCTGGGGATATAGTTTTGATTGGCAGAAGAAAAAACCGGTTTTGACAGGTGGTCTTTACATTAAGTCGATTCCTAAAAAAGCCGATGTCTATCTCAATAATAAATTAGAAGAAGAGACACCGGCTTTTATTAAACGGATCCTGCCCAGAAATTATCAGGTTAAAGTGATTAAGGATGGATTTCATCCCTGGCAAAAGAAATTGAAAGTAGAATCAAAATTAGTCACTGAAGCAAAAAATATTCTTTTAATTCCTTTAGAACTGGAAATTGAGACTGTTCAGGATAAACTGCCTGAAGATTTCTCTCTGGCAAAATTTTTTCCCCAAGAAAAATCTGATGATATTTTCTATCTCCAGAAACCAAGTTATATTCTTTACCAAACTGATTCAGCTAATTCTTTTCAAGAACAAATCAGCTTAACTCCCTTGCCCTCCAATCAAAAATATGAGATTTTTACTTCGTTAAATGGGAAAATAGCTGTTTTAAGCGAAAAAAAACAACTTTATTTTCTTAATCTAGAAACAAGAAGTTTTGAGTTAATTGCCGAAAATGTCCAAGGAGTTCAATTCTCTGATGGTAATAAAAAACTTTTATATTTCACTCCAAGAGAAATCTGGGTCTATTACTTGGAAGATATCCTTTTTCAACCAAATAAAAAAGCCGGTCAGAAAGAATTAATTACCCGCTCAAGCCAGAAAATAAAACAAGCTCTTTGGTATCCAGAAACCAACGAGCATATTGTTTTTGCTGTTGGCCAAACAGTTAAAATTATTGAGTTGGATGATCGTGATTATCGCAATACCTACGACCTATTTGAACTGTCAGTCAATCAAATAGGCTATCAGCAAACAGAAAAAAAACTATATTTTATTCAAGGAGAAAAATTATTAAGAACGAGTTTAGAATAATTTTTTTACCTCTTCTTCCACTGAGGGGCTCGCCTGGCTTTTTTGAGACCAGGTTTTTTACGTTCTTTTTTGCGGGGATCGCGGCGAAGAAAACCAGCTTTTTTAAGCTTTTTAGAAAAATCGGGATTAAATTTAATCAGAGTGCGAGCCAAGCCATGACGAATAGCTTCAGCTTGTCCTCGAATACCGCCGCCTTTAACCTTAACGGTTACCTCAAATCTATTTATGGATTTCATCTTCTCTAAAGCATCAGCCGCTGTCTCTCGAAGTTGAAGAGTGGGGAAGAAATCAATATAAGATTTGTTATTAACTAAAATTCTTGCCTTCTTATCTTCAAAAGGACGACAGGTAAAAAGACGTACTCGGGCAATGGCTCTTTTTCGACGGCCAACTGCTTCATAGTACTTCCTAGATTTCTTTACTTTCTTAGCCGGAGTTTTTTTAGTCAGCTTTTTCTTAGCTGGCTTTTTCTTTTTTTTAACCACCATATTATTCCCCCTCTTTCTTATATAATTTAAGCTTTTTAATTATTTTATCCCTTAGCTTATTTTTCGGCAGCATTCCATAAACAGCCTTTCTGATTACCTGACGGGAATCTTTTTCCATTGCCTCTTCTAGTCTAGTTGCTTTTATTCCGCCAGGATAGCCTGAATGCCGATAATAAATTTTTTGCTTCATTTTTCGACCAGTTACTTTAATTTTGTCCGTATTAATAACTATTACTTTATCTCCAACATCTAAATAAGGGACAAAATTAGGCTTATTTTTCCCTCGTAATAAATTAGCAATCTCTACGGCTAAACGACCCAATATTTTATTAGTAGCGTCAATTTTATGCTCCGGCATTTTTATCCTTGATTAATTCAATTATAGCCATTTTCGCCCCATCAGTTCGTCGCGGACCCAACTTGATGATTCTTGTATAACCACCAGCTCGTTTTTGATATTGAGGGCCAATCTGACTGATTATCTTCTGACGTGCTTTAACTGGCAAATATCTATTTAAGTATCTAATAGAAGCTAAATTATTTTCCCTGCTTTTAGTAATCAATTTTTCAACAAATGGTCTGATTTCTTTTGCTTTGGCTTCAGTAGTAATAATTTTTTCCCTTAAAATTAAATGAGCGGCTAAATTTTTTAAAAGCGCCTTTCGCTGATCGCGTTTTAGACTAAGTTTTCTCCCCTTCTTATAATGTTTCATCTTAAAGTTAATCCCAACTTACCCAAAGCTCTTTTTATTTCAATAATTCTCTTTTTGCCTAATCCTTCAATTTTTTCTAAATCTTTCTCTTTTTTCTTAATTAGTCCAGCCACTGTTCTTAAACCAGCTTCTTTGAGAAGATTAGCTGTCTGAGAAGAAATTTTCAAATCATTGATCTTAGTTTTAGCCACTTCTTTTTCAGCTTCTTTTTTCTTAGAGACAATCTTTTTGACTTTTTTAACAGTTTTAACTTTAACTTTGGCTGGCTTTTTCTTTTTTGCTTTTTTTTCTTCCAGAAAGGCAAAAATTTTAAAATGGTCAACTAAAATTTGAGCTGCTTGACGAAAAGCCTCTTCTGGAGTAATTGTCCCATCAGTTTCAATATTGATTTTCAAACGACCATAATCAGTCCTTTCTCCTACTCTCATATGTTCCGTACTATAGTTAACCTTGCGAACTGGGCTAAAAATAGCATCAACAGAAATTTTGCCAATTTCTATCTTTCCTTTCTTCCGCAATTCAACAGGTGAATAACCCAAGCCAGGCTCTATTTCCATCTCTATCTCTAAATCAGCTTTTTTATTAGTTAAAGTAGCAATATGAGCCTTGGGATTAGCTACTTCTAATTCAGAACTAGTTTTAATATCAGCTGCTTCTACTTCTTTTTCACCTTTGGCTTTTAGCCAGGCCTTAACTATCTGGTCAGTATGTAATTTAAACCTAATTTGTTTAAGATTAAGAATAATTTGAACAACATCTTCAATAACATGAGGAATAGCCGAAAACTCGTGCTGAACTCCTTTGATTTTTACACTGGTAATAGCGGCTCCTGGCAAGGAAGATAAAAGAACTCGACGCAGGACATTACCTAAAGTAGTGCCGTATCCAGGATAACAGGCCTCGACTTCAAAGACGGCTTGGTTATTTTCTTTTTTAGTAACCTTTGGTTTTTTGGGTAGAGTAATCATAATTTTTTTATTATTTTTTTTAACGACTATAATATTCGATAATCATCCCTATTTGGCCGATTTTGCCTAAGTCAGCTACTTTAGGTTGATCAATTATTTCCCCTTCTAATTTCTGTTTATCTAAAGAAAGCCAAGCTGGAGTTTCGTATTTCTTAAGATTTATCTTAAGGTCTCGAAAAAGAGACAATTTCTTGCTTTTTTCTTTGATTTGAATAATATTTCCTTTTTTAACCTGGCAAGAAGGAATATTCACTTTCCGTTGATTAACTAAAATATGACCATGATTAACTATTTGTCTAGCTAAATTTCGCGATTGAGCCCAGCCTAAACGGAAGACAACATTATCTAAACGACTCTCTAGTTTATTAACTAAAAGTTCCTCTTTATTTCCTCTTTGACCAACAATCTCTTTAAAATAATTTTTAAATTGGACTTCGGAGACACCATAAATATGCCGAACTTTTTGTTTTTCAATTAATTGCTGACCATATTCTGAAATTCCTTTTCTTCTTGATTTACCATGAAGACCAGGAATATATGGTTTACGAATCATAGCACATTTCTGACTAAAACAACGCTCTCCTTTAAGAAAAAGTTTTTGACCAGCTCTTCTGCATTTTTTACATTTAGAATCAATCATCTGTTTTCATTAATTTAAACTCGTCTCGGTTTAGGCGGCCGACAGCCATTATGAGGAACCGGAGTAACATCTTTAATAGAATTAATCTCTAAACCATGATTAATTAGAGTTCGCACAGCTGCTTCACGACCGCTGCCGACTCCTCTGACAAAAATAGATATTTCTCTAAGATTTAAGTTTTTAACTTTTTCAAGTAAAACCTCGACTACTCGAGAAGCAGCAAACGAAGTTGCCTTTTTAGGTCCCTTAAAGCCAACTGAACCAGAACTAGACCAAGTAATAACTTTCCCTTGTTTATCGGTTAAGGTAATAATCGTATTGTTATAAGTTGACTGAATAAAAATCTTAGCCTGTTCCAGCTGGCCAACCTTTTTTTTGGCAACTTTTCGCTCAGCTGTCTCCCTAACTTCAGTCTCTTTTAAAATCTCTTCTTCGGTTTTTTTGATAACTCTTTTTTTACCCATGACTATTTTATCTAAATTTATGTTTTTTCGGCTGCTCTTTTCCGGCCGCTACCCATGGTTCGACGAACATTACCTCGAATTGTTCTAGTATTTGTTTTGGTCTGCTGTCCCCGAACCGGCAATCCCTTAATATGACGAATACCACGATAACAACTAATATCTTTTAGCCGCTTAATATTCATCATTTTCTCACGTCTTAATTCTCCTTCAACTTTATATTTTTTTTCAATCATTTCCCGTAACTGATTAATTTCTTGATTGGACAGTTTGCTTGTCTGGGTATTGGGATCCATTTTAAGCTGGGATAAAATACGCTTACTCAAAGATTTACCTATGCCATAAACATAGGTTAAAGCAATCTCTATTCTTTTGTTCTCTGGAATATTAATTCCGGCTATCCGAGGCATAAAATTATCCTTGTCTTTGCTTGTGCTTAGGATTTTTGCAAATAACGTAAACCCGACCTTTGCGTCGGACAATTTTGCACTTAGCACAAATTTTCTTGACTGAAGCTCTTACCTTCATAATATCTTAAGGTTATTTTGACCGATAAACAATTCTCCCCTTACTTTTATCATAAGGACTCATTTCCACTCTAACTCGATCTCCAATAAGCACCCGAATAAAATTCAGGCGCATTCGGCCTGAAAGATGAGCTAAAATTTCTTTTCCGTCATCCAGCCTTACTTTAAAAGTGGCAGCCGGTAAACTTTCGATAACTATACCTTCTTGAGTAATTGTTTCTTTTGACTGAGGCACTTTAATAAATATATATTAAAGATAAAACCAAAATTAGTCAATGGTTATCTTAATCTTTTTCTCTTGAAGGGGTATCCGTTTAACCCAAAATGGCCAAAAAGTAACTTTAGCTGTTTTGATTTCTGGTCGACTAGCTAAATATCTCCTTACATCTGTCTCAGTTTGACCAGCTAAATCTTTCTTCAGTGTCTGAATATCTATCTGCCAAGCAACCTCTTCCTCAACTCCTAAAGAAAAAGCAACTTCTTCGGCTATCCAATCTATTGTTGATTCATATCGCTTAATTTGTTGTGTTTCAGAAAGAGGTATCTTGTTCTCAGAAATATTAGAGATTAAATTTAAATCAACTATTTTTTTTAAATCTTCTTCCTTAAAAAGTAAAGCCCGGGCCACTGCCTTCATTTCTATGGTAAAATTATCGACCTGGCTTTCCTCCTCAACCGTAGAAATTTCAGTTATTTCTTCTTTTAATCCTCCCTCGACTAATTTAAAATCGGCCGGAATTTGTTCTTGAAGAGCTCCCTTAGCCTCATTTTTTAATTCTTCAGTTAAGTTTTCTTTTGCTTTTTCTAAGTCTTCAGCTAAAACTATCTTGATTTTTTCTATGGAACCGCCGGTCATTGACGTCTTGGACTTAGCATAAAAGCCAGCATATTTAGCCGTTCCCTTAAAACCGGGGATAGTGAAATTAGTCGGACCAATATTATAATCAGCTCCTGGCTGATCAGCTAATATTTCTACTTCAATAGTGCTGGGAACAATTTTACCTTCTTCTATTTTAGCTCCTGGTACGATAATTTTTTCTGTTATTCTAAAAGTTTTGCCTTCAGATGATTCAAAACGAGTAGTCGCCACCAAGGTTTGAGGACTAGAACTGTATTCATTATATATAGTAACCATTCCCCGTGCTTTTTCGTTTAGCTGCTTTTCTCCACTAGCCATAAACTTTTTGCTTTTTGTCTTTTCTATCCTCAATTCCTGAAGAGGAATTTTATTCAAACTCTCATCAAGATGAGATATATCTTTAGAACCAACTACCATTAAATCAAAACTCACTTTCTCGGTTTTAGGAGAAATAATTATCTCGGTAGTTGGTAAAGCTAAATAACCCACTAGAGCGGCTACCAATAAAGCCAATCCGATAAAAATAATGAAAAATTTTGGCCATTTTGAAACAGCCG
>CAZMCO010000004.1:44193-49578 GCA_964565215.1 uncultured Candidatus Saccharibacteria bacterium
TCTTTTTCTTCTTCTTGGATTAGCTCTGTAGGAAGATTTTTTTCTTTTTTAACAACAAAACCAATTTTTTGAGCATTTTCGGCTTTAAGATCATCAGAAACAACTAAGGTAATCTTTTTACCCAAATTATCCGATTCACGTTTGAGTAATTTCAAATTAACTGAATTCTGCCAGATTTGAGCCCCGGTTGGCACAACTAAACTAACCTCTTTAATTTTGGTCTGAGCTAATCGGTCAATGACCGAAATAATTTCTTCATCTGGCTCTAAATAGATTGTTTTCATGATTAATTACCGCATCATTCTGACTATCCGACGAAGAATAGAGGAAAGAGCTTTTTCTTCGCTGGTGGCTATTTCTAAAGTTAAATTAGCCAAAGCCAAAGGAGTAATATTTTCCGGGCCTTTTAAAGTTTTGGTTTGGTCAATAATATTGTTAATCTGATCAGAGTGAATAAAACGGATTTTAGGTTTCTGAGTAAAGGGAAACTTATTCAACCATTGACCCTGAACAGATTCCCTCCTTAAAATATTTTTAATCCCTGGTAATAAGCTACCGCCGCCACAAAGTAAAATCAAAGGAGGAAAAAACTCGGCTTGATTAAATTCTTCTAAAATCAATTCTATGCCTTTAGACCAAATCTTAATGTCTCCTTCAAGAATCTCTCTAATTTTTCTCTGAACGCCTTGACTAAGCTGCTGCTGGGCATGTTTTATCTTTATGGCTTCTGCTTCAACTAAACTAAGGCCAAGTGTTTTAGAAATCCGCTTAGTAAAAGTTTGACCAGCTAAAGCTAAACTTTTTATTCCCTCTACTCTACCCTGACGAACTAAGGCAATGTCAGTTGTCCCGCCGCCAACATCAATAAATATCCCTCCTATGTTTGGCTCAAAGCTGGAAGACTTAGTCAAAGCATAAGGCTCAGCCGCAATTAAAAGTAATTCTAAATCTAATTTATCGGCAATGTTTTCTAAGGCCCGTAATTGGACTAAAGGTGCATAAACATTAAAAATACTAAGAAAGATTTCTTTTCCTTGAAAACCCAAAAGATTAGTCACCTGATAACCATCAATACGAACTTCATTAACTAAGGCATTAACTAATCTAATTTCAATTTCCGGCTGACCAGTTTCCCAAGCTAATTGAGAACGTATCTGATCAAAGGCCTTCCACTGAATTTTTTGAATAATATTTTTAAGTTCAGCTAAATCAATTTCCGTCTCTGGTTGATTTCTCTGATAGGCAAAATTAGTCGTTAAACCTTTAATAAATTCGCCAGCAATGCCAATTACTGCCTGATTCGGTTTGAGCCGGGCTATTTGAGCGGCCTGCTCAATAGCTTTCTGGCAAGTAAGAGCCACTCCATCAATATCAGCTACTGCCCCGGCCTGCATATGATTAGGCAGCTGTCTTTGACGACCTACTCCAACAACCAGACCTTCGTTTTTATTCGCCTTGAAAATTAAGGCCTTAACAAATTCCGTGCCAATATCTAAAGCTAGCAAATAATCCTTTTTTGCCCTTTTTTTTCTAATTTGAAAAAAGTTCGTCATTCGCCCCATTAGCCATATTTTACAATAAATCCTTCTTTGAGGCAAACAGCATAAGGACGTGCCTGAAATGTAGAGCCTTTTGCAAAAGGCTCTACATTTCAGGCACGTCCTTTAACAAAACAGCCTTAATTCTCCGGACGCCGGCCGAGCTTGATTGCTCCTTTTTGATTTTAAAGTGGCCTAGCTGGCCGGTCCGTTCAACATGAGGACCAGCGCAAATTTCTTTGGAATAATTGCCCATTGAATAAACTTTAACTTTTTGAGCATATTTAGCTTTAAAAAATGCTTTGGCTCCGGACTTGATTGCCTCTTCTTTATCCGTTTCCTGACATTTAATAGGCAAGTTCTCTTTAATTTTCTGATTGACAATTCTTTCTACTTTATTTATCTGTTCTGGTGTCATTTTTTGTGAATAACTGAAATCAAAACGCAACCGCTCCGGATTAATATCAGAGCCCATTTGTTGAACACCTTGACCCAAAACATCTTGCAGGGCCTGATGTAATAAATGGGTAGCTGTATGAAGTTTTTTAACTTTTTCTTCGTCCTCTTTAGAAAAAACCCTAGCCTCGCCTAAACCGTGTCCGCCAAACTTTTTGTCTGCCCCAGCCCGACTTAACTCTTGATGTTTTTTTAGTTCTTGTTCAAATTCTTTTTCATCAATTTTTGCTCCTTTTCTGGCCGCTAAATCCTTAATCATATCCAGAGGCAAGCCATAGGTAGAAAATAAATTAAAGGTCTCTTGACCATTGATTTGTTTTTCTTCAATTTTTTCAAACTGTTTTATTCCTTTATCTAACGTCTTAGCAAACTTTTCCTCTTCTTTTTGAATAACCGTTAAAATATCTGTTTGTTTATTTTGTAGTTCCGGATAAGTTCCTTGATAAAGCTCAATTACTTTCTTAGCTAAAGGAATCAAGAAATTACTCGGCCGGCCCCAAAGTTTGCCTTGGCCAATAATTCTTCTCAAAATCCGACGTAAAATATAACCTTGTTCAATATTAGAAGGAAGAACTCCGTCAGCTATTAAAAAACATATTCCTCGCAGATGATCAGCCATAATGCGCGATTTGACTAAATCTTTTTCTGGCCCCAGTTTTTCTACTTCTTTCATTATCGGCTCAAATAAATCGGTCTGATAATCTGACTTTTTACTTTGAAGAATAGTCGTTAATCGCTCCAAACCCATTCCTGTATCAATATTCTTTTGCGGCAAGGGCTGGTAATTACCTTGCTCATTCTTATGGTATTCCATAAAAACCAAATTCCAAATTTCAATAAAGCGGCCGCAAGAACAATTAGGGCCGCATTTTTTATCCAAAGAACAGGCCTGGTCAGTTAAGTCATAGTGTATTTCCGAACAAGGACCGCAAGGCCCGCTTGGACCAATTGGTCCCCAAAAATTATCTTTTAAACCAAAGGTAAAAATTCTTTCAGCCGGAATACCAGCTTTAACCCATAAATCAAAGGCCTCTTTGTCTTTATCAATTCCAGCTTCTCCCTTAAAAATAGTTATCCATAATTTATCTTGAGATAGACCGCATTCTTTGATTAAAAATTCCAAAGCATAATCAATGGCTTCTTTCTTAAAATAGTCACCAAAAGACCAGTTGCCTAACATTTCAAAAAAAGTATGGTGGGTCTTATCGCCTACTTCATCAAGGTCGCTAATTCGAAAACACTTCTGAACAGAGCAAACTCGTTTGTGAGGCGCTTTAATCTGGCCACTAAGATAAGAAATAAATTGCTGCATGCCGGCGCTGGTTAAAAGAGCTGACGGGTCATCAGGAATTAAAGAAGAGGAAGAGACAATTTGATGTCCTTTCTTTTCAAAAAAGTCTAAAAATTTTTGCCGAATTTCTTGGGAAGTCATTACTCTTCTGGAGATTTAACAAAACAATTGTAAATACAAGCAAAAATCCAACCAACAATAAAACCATTAACAAATCCATAAGCAAGGCCGATAACTGCTCCTAAATAACTAACCGTATAGCCGAAATAAAATTGTTGAAGAAGGGATAAGGTGTGGCCGCCATCTCTAAACATAACCCAAAAAGTCATTATTAAAACAATTATTCCCCAGACAATACCGCCAGCTAAGGCAAAAGCCTTTTTATTTAACTTCATTTTTTTCACCCCCTTTCTTTAATGATTGGTTAAGTATTTCTCGTAATTCTTCTAAGTCAACCTGTTTTCGTTTTTTCTCTGGCCTAAAAGGAACTGGTTCTTTTTTAGTCGCTTCTTTTAAAGAAATCACTTTTTCATTTTGTCCTTTTCTAACCTTTTCCAAACACTCTGGGCAATAGACCGGCCTGACGCCGTCTGGTTTAAAACTAACCTGAATTTTTTTGCCGCATTCTGAGCAAATAGCTTCAAATAATGGCTGACTGGGCTTATTTCTAAATCCTCTAACCTCTTTTTCTGTTTCAATAACTTCACTCCATTTGGCAATTTTTTGCTCTACTTCTTGACGACTAGTTGCATAACGCTCCCGGGAAATCTTAATAATTTTTTCTCGGTGTGTTTCAGCCGGTTTTAGAAAAGGAATTAAGGTAGTAGCTGAAAAAGGACGGGAAGCTACTCCATCAATCATTAATTTTAAATAAATCTGAGCAAAATCTAAATTAACTAAATCTTGAATATTAAATTCAGGAGTAAATTCTTTCTCTAAATATTCGGCATCTTGAGCGCCTACTCGGAAGCAAGCCATTGTTCCTACATTGCCAAATACAGCATCTCTAACCGGTTCTTCCATTTGAGCAATATATTGATGGGCTAAGATTAAATCAAGACGGTATTTTCTGGCCTCGGATAAAATATTAGCAAAGGCCTCAGTAGCAAAGTTTTGAAATTCATCAACATAAAGATAAAAATCTTTTCGTTCTTCTTCGGAAATATCTACCCGAGACATGGCTGCCAATTGCAAACGAGTAATCAACATAGCCCCTAAAAGAGCTGAAGTATCCTCACCAATTAATCCCTTGGAAAGATTTATAATCAGAATTTTCTCTTCGTCCATGACTTTTCTAATATCAATAGCTGATCTGGTCTGACCAACAATATTTCTAATTAAGGGATTAGTTAAAAACTGACCAACTTTATTTTGAATTGGCGCAATGGCTTCTACTTCAAACTTACCTTGGTATTTAGAATATTCATCAACCCAAAAACTTTTAACTACTGGATCTTTAATCTTATCAATCACTTTTTGACGATAATTTTTATCAACCAACATCCGCATAATTCCCAAAAGTGTTGAGCCAGGATATTCTAATAAAGCTAAAATAGCGTTTCTTAAAACATATTCCAAACGCGGCCCCCAGGTTTCTGCCCAGATTTTTTTAAAAACACCAACTAAACCAGAAGCAACTAAATGACGATGTTCAGGATCGACTTTTTCAATAGCATTAAAAGCAATCGGATAATTTAAGTCAGCTGGATTGAAATAAATAACATCATTAATTCTTGAAGAAGGAACAAAATCCAGCATTTTCTCGGCAAATTCGCCATGAGGATCAACTACCCCAATTCCCCGACCAGCTTGAATGTCCTGAATAGCCATATTTTCCAACAGGGTGGTCTTGCCCATGCCAGTTTTACCGACTAAATATAAATGTTTTCGCCGGTCAGTAGTTTTAATGCCAAACTGACGACGCTGATTGCGAAAATCAGTTTCAGCAAAAAGATTGATATCGTTCATAAAAATTAAAAACTTAGCCAAGAGGCAATCCAGTAGGCGGCTCACCCTTCTTGGCCTCTACTTTAGGTATCAAGGGCGCTTTAACCATCATCCCTGGATAATGATAAACAGTAGCTAATTCCTCTATGTTAA
>CAZMCO010000005.1:0-19231 GCA_964565215.1 uncultured Candidatus Saccharibacteria bacterium
AGTTAAATTAGCTGGCTGGGTTCATCAACGAAGAGACCATGGCCAGATTATTTTTATTGACTTAAGAGACCGGACTGGTCTGATTCAATTAGTTTTTACTCCTCAAAATAAAGAACTTTACCAATTAGCTGATTCTTTACGACCAGAGTGGGTTATTAGCATTGAAGGAAAAGTTAATCAGCGGCCTAAAAATATGACCAATTCTAAAATCCCGACTGGAGAAATTGAACTGTCAGTGGACAAGCTGAAAATATTAAATAAAGCCAAAACACCTCCCTTTGAAATTAATCAAGAAAAGGAAATTAATGAAGAACTGCGTTTAAAATATCGCTATTTGGATTTGCGGCGGGAAAAAATGAGAAGTAATTTAGTTTTGCGGCATAAAGTAATTAAAGTAATTCGGGATTTCATGGATAAGCAGGGATTTATTGAAATAGAAACGCCAATTCTGACTAAATCCACTCCAGAGGGAGCTAGAGATTTTCTAGTGCCCAGCCGACTTCATCCAGGTCAGTTTTATGCCTTACCCCAGGCCCCTCAACAATTAAAGCAATTGTTAATGGTGGCTGGTCTGGAAAGATATTTTCAGATAGCTCGCTGTTTTCGGGATGAAGATTTGCGCGGTGACCGCCAGCCAGAATTCACTCAATTAGATATAGAGATGTCTTTTATTCAGCAAAAAGATATTTTAGATTTAATGGAAAAACTTTTTATTAAAATTATTAAGGAATTAGTTGAATTTGATAAAAAAATGTCAAAGAAACTTACTTTTAATCCTTTTTTAAAATTAGATTATCAGGAAGTAATAAAAAAATACGGCACGGATAAACCTGACTTGCGAAAAAATAAAAAAGATCCTGATGAACTGGCTTTTGTCTGGATTTTAAATTGGCCGCTTTTTGAGTGGAATAGTCAGGAGAAAAGGTATGACCCCTATCATCATGTTTTTACGGCTCCTCAAAAAAAAGATTTACCGTTATTAGATAAAGATCCATTAAAAGTTCATTCTTGGCAGCACGATTTAGTTCTTAATGGTCTTGAATTAGGCGGCGGCAGTATTAGGATTCATAAACGAGATATTCAGGAAAAGATATTTAAATTAGTTGGCTTGAATAAAGAAAAAATAGAAGAAAAGTTTGGCCATTTATTAAGGGCCTTTGAATATGGAGCGCCGCCTCATGGCGGCATTGCCCTAGGCCTAGACCGACTTCTAATGATTCTTTGTCATCAAGAAAGTATTCGGGAAGTAATTGCTTTTCCTAAAACAGGTGATGGCCGCGATTTAACCATGGAAGCGCCTAGCCCGGTTAGTCCCGAACAACTAAAAGAATTACATATAAATGCTGGCTAAATTTTTAACTATTATTTTTATTTTTCTTAACCCCTTTTCTTCTCTTATTCCTGTTGAACCCCCAATGTCACTTTCTTTATCAGATGATTTCAATCCTAGATTAGCTAATATTGTATTTAGTATTGCTAATCCTAATTTTTTACCTATTCGCAATTGGAGTATTAATCAGCCAGAAATTGAAGCAAAAGCAACTCTTATTTTCGGAGTAGAAAAAAATAAAATTCTTTATCAAAAAAATATTGAACAAGTTTTACCCATAGCCAGTTTGACTAAATTAATGACTGGGCTGATTATTTTGGAAGAAATGGACTTAGACCAAGTTATCACCATTAGCCAAGAAGCAGTCAAGGCCTATGGAGATAATGGCGGATTAGTCATTGATGAAAAAATTTCCGTTAAAAATTTACTTTATGTTTTATTAATGGAATCAAGTAATGACGCGGCTGTGGCTTTAGCTGAAGTTTTTAAGGAAGTGCCTTTAGTTGATTTAATGAATAAAAAAGCCGAAGAATTAGGATTAGAAAATACTCACTTTACTGATCCGACTGGTTACAATCCAACTAATCTCTCAACCGCTCTTGATTTAGCTGAATTAGTTAAATATAGTTTAGAACAACCGCTTATCTGGCAAATTCTTAAAACACCGAACATTGATCTATCGTCAGCTGACGGCCTGATAAATCACCATTTAATCAACACTAATCAGTTATTGGGCCACTGGTCAGGCATAATTGGCGGCAAAACTGGCTATACTGATGAAGCTCAAGGTTGTATGATTTTAGTTATTGAACAAATATATGAAAATTTAGTTATTATTGTCTTAGGAGCTGAAGAAAGATTTTTAGCAACAGAAAAATTAATTAATTGGGCCAAAAAGGCCTATATTTGGTAATCTATGCCTGATATTTTTCATCTTTCACGTATTTTGGGATTAGCGGCTATTGCCTTTATTTTTGCTTTGGCTTGGACGCCAGCCCTGATTCATTTTCTTGATAAGTACCGCTTAGGTAAACAAATTAGATTTAACGGAGTGCCAATATTTGCCCGACTCCATAAGAAAAAAGAAGGCACCCCGACCATGGGTGGAATTTTAATTTGGGGGACAGTTTTATTTCTAACTCTGCTTTTTTGGTGGTTGGGAGAAATTGGCCAGGGAACTATTTTGGAAAAAATAAACTTTCTTAGCCGTGGACAAACCTTACTGCCTTTAGGCGCCTTGGTTGCTTCAGCTTTAGTTGGTTTAGGCGATGACTTATTAGGAGTTTTTAAAAAAGGCCATAATGGGGGCGGTTTAAAAGTACGACATCGTCTTTTAATTTATACGGCCATTGCTGCTTTTGGCGCTTGGTGGTTCTTTTGGAAATTAGATTGGGATTTAATCCATGTCCCTTTTGTTGGTGATTTTAATATTGGCTGGTGGTATATCCCTCTTTTTATCTTTGTCCTGGTAGCCACTGCTTTTTCGGTTAATGAAACCGATGGATTAGATGGATTAGTTGGGGGAATACTTTTAATTGCTTTTGGCTCTTACGCCGTAATTGCTTTTTCTCAAGGAAAAATGGACTTGGCTGTTTTTTGTGGGGCAATTATCGGCGCCTTATTAGCTTTTCTTTGGCTTAATATTCATCCGGCTCGCTTTTTTATGGGTGACACCGGAGCGATGTCTTTAGGCATTACCTTGGGAATTATTGCTATGTTAACTAATGCCTTTCTATTACTTCCTTTTATTGGATTTATTTTAGTTATTGAGTCCGGTTCAGTAATTATTCAGCTTATTTCAAAAAAAATAAGCCACAAAAAGATTTTTTTATCTACTCCTATTCATCATCATTTTGAAGCTATTGGCTGGCCTGAAACAAAAGTAACTATGCGTTTTTGGATAATCGGCGGGGTCATGGCTGTCATTGGCTTAATTTTAGTGTTCATTGAAAAAATATTATGAAGCTAAAGAACTTCAAAGATAAAAAAGTAACCATTATTGGTTTAGGGCTACACGGTGGAGGAATAGGAGTAGCCAAATTTTTTAATCAGCTGGGAGCTAAGGTTTTAGTCACTGACCTAAGGAGTAAAGAAGAATTAAAAGAATCCCTGGAAAAGCTTAAGGGAAAATCAATAAAATATGTCCTAAATCAGCACCGACCAGAAGATTTTATCAATACTGACTTGGTTATTAAAAATCCAGCTGTTCCAGATAAATCTAAATATCTCCAGATAGCTAAAGAGCATGGAATACCTATCGAAACAGACGTTGGTATCTTTTTTGAACTATGCCCAGCTCCTATTATTGGGATAACTGGCAGCAAAGGTAAATCAACGGTAGCTACTTTAACTGCTAAATTTTTAGCTCGAAAATATCCTAAAGTAGTTTTAGCCGGTAATATTCGGACTTCTGTTTTAAGAAAACTGAAAAAAATTGATAAAGAAACTTTGGTTGTCTTGGAACTCTCCAGCTGGCAGTTAGCTGGTTTGAAACCGCATGGCAAAAGTCCTGATTGTTCATTAATAACTAATATTTTGCCTGACCACCTCAATCGCTACCGAGATATCAACGAATATATTGAAGATAAGAAATTAATCTTTAAATTTCAAAAATCTAAAAACACTTTAGTTCTTAATTATGATGATAAAGTAGTCAGAAATTTCGCTAAAGAAGCTAAATCAGAAGTAATTTATTATGGTCAAGAATATGAGACAGACAAGCTTCCAGAAATTAGAAATGAAATTCAATTAAAAGGGGAACACAATCTGAGTAATGTTCTGGCCGCGATAGCCGTAGCTAAATTATATAATATTTCTGATAAATCAATTAAAAAAGTTTTGAGAAAATTTAAAGGGCTAGAAGGTCGTTTAGAATTAGTCCGAATAATCAACGGAGTTAAATATATTAATGATACTACGGCGACTATTCCAGAAGCGACTTTAGCTGCTTTGAATTCATTCCCTTCAAATAAACAGATTATTCTTATTACTGGAGGCAATGATAAAAACTTGAATTTCAGTCAATTAGCTGAAATGATAAATAAAAGAGTTAAGAGTTTAATTCTTTTAGAAGGAACAGCCACTGCTAAATTACAAAAAGAAATGACTAAGAGTCAGGTAGAAATAGTTGGTCCTTTTAATGATATGGAGCAGGCCGTCAGCCAAGCTCAAGCAAGAGCCGAAGAAAAAGACATTGTTTTACTTTCACCAGCCGCTACTAGTTTCGGTCTTTTTAGACACGAATTTGAGAGAGGAGATGCATTCATTAAAGCGGTGGAAAATCTATGAAAGGTCATCAACCTGACTATATTCTTATTTCCATTACCTTGGCCTTAGTGGTTTTCGGCTTAGTTGTTCTTTCCAATCCTTCAGTAGTTCTTTCTCAAGATGTCTTTAAAGAAAGTTATTATTTTTTAAAACATCAATTATACAGTGTTTTCTTGGGTCTTTTTTTCTTCTTTGTTTGTCAAAAGATTAATTATAAGCATTGGCAAAAAATTGGTTTTTTCTTACTCCTTTTAAGTATATTACTTTTAATCTTAGTTTTTGTTCCAAAAATAGGTTATAGTTATGGAGAAACCAGCCGATGGATTGCTTGGGGACCTTTTTCGTTCCAGCCATTCGAGTTAGTTAAATTAACTTTTATTCTTTATTTAGCTGCTTTATTAAGTAAAAAAAGAGGAAGCAGTAATCAGCTAATCAAAGAGAGCTTAATGCCCTTCTTGATTTTTATCGGAATTATTAGTTTTTTAGTCCTTTGTCAGCCTGATTTTAGCGCCTTGGTAGTTCTTATAGCCATAGCTATGACTATTTATTTTTTAGCTGGTATGAAAATGTCTTATATTTTAGCTATTGGCAGTTTGGCTTTAATTGGATTTTTTACTTTAATAAAAACCGTTCCTTATCGAGCAAATCGACTGATTGTTTTTTTACATCCAGAAATAGATCCTCAAGGCATTGGTTATCAGATTAATCAGGCACTTTTAGCTATTGGCTCGGGCGGTCTTTTCGGATTAGGTCTTGGTCACAGCATCCAGAAATGGAAATATTTGCCTGAACCGATTGGTGATTCTATCTTTGCCATTGTGGCTGAAGAATTAGGACTAATTGGAGCTGGAATTTTGGTTATTCTTTTTATTCTTTTAGCTTGGCGTGGTCTAAAAATTGCCAAAAAAGCTCCTGACAGATTTGGTTTTTTATTAGCTGGCGGCATCACTGGTTGGTTGTTTCTCCAGGCCTTTATTAACATAGCGGCCATCTCTGGCTTAATCCCATTAACTGGCTTGCCCTTACCTTTTATTAGTTACGGTGGCTCAGCCATGGCTATATCATTAGCTGGAGTAGGCATATTGGTTAACATTTCAAAATATACAAAATAGAAACTTATGAGAATACTTTTTACTGGCGGCGGCACAGGCGGACATCTTTTTCCTGTTATTGCCGTAGCTAGACAATTAAAACAGAATGATAGGGATGATTTAGAAATGTTTTTTTTAGGGCCAAATGGTTCTACTAAAGAACTTTTAAAAAAAGAGGGGATTAAGGCAAGGGTAATTTTAGCTGGAAAATTAAGACGTTATTTTTCAATCTGGACTGTTTTTGATTTTCTAAAAATACCATTTGGTTTTTTGCAATCTCTCTGGTATCTTTATGTCTGGATGCCTGATGTTATTTTTAGTAAAGGCGGCTATGGCAGTATTCCGGTTGTTTTTGTTGGTTGGCTTTATCGAATCCCTATTTTAATTCATGAATCTGATACTATCCCTGGTTTAGCCAATCGTCTGACAGCTAAATTCTCTCAAAGAATTGGCCTTTCCTTCACCTCAACAGAAAATTATTTTCCTTCTCAAAAAACCGCTTTAGTCGGCAATCCTGTCCGTTCAGGAATTATTCAAACTTGTCTGACCATGGATGAAGAATTTAAAAAAGAAGCCAAGAGAATCCTTGGCCTGGTCAGTCAAAAGCCAATTATTTTTATTGTCGGCGGCAGTCAGGGAGCCCAAAAATTGAATGAGTTTGTTCTTCGAATTTTGCCTCAACTTTTAGAAAAATATGAAATTATTCATCAATGCGGACCTAAAAATTATCAACAAATTGAAGAAACTATTAAGCAAAGTTTGCCTTCCGATTATCACTTTTTCCCATTTTTAGACGAGAGTCAAATGGGAGCCGCTTATCTTTTAGCTGATTTGGTTATCTCACGAGCTGGCGCCGGCAGTATTTTTGAGATAGCTGCTTGCGCTAAGCCAAGTATTCTTATTCCCTTACCTCAAGCCGCTGGCGACCACCAGAGAAAAAATGCTTTTGCTTATGCCCAAGCTGGGGCAACCGTGGTTTTAGGGGAAGTTAATCTGACTCCTAATCTTTTCCTAAGCAAAATCAGTCAAATTTTAGATAATCCAGAATTAGCCCAGAAAATGAGCCAAAGCGCCCAGGGTTTTTGTCAGCCAGAAGCGGCTCAAAAAATCGCTGAGGCCCTAACTGAAATGGGCAGATAAGGACGCACCTTCAACGAACTTATGCTCACAAACCAAAAAATTCGAGTCAGAATCGCACCCAGTCCAACTGGACCCTTACACTTAGGCACTGCCCGGACAGCGCTTTTTAATTATTTATTTGCCAAGAAAAATAAAGGTAAATTTATTCTGCGCATTGAAGATACTGATGTAGAAAGGTCAAAAAAGAAGTATGAAAAAGACATTATTGAAAATTTGAACTGGTTGGGATTGAAATGGGATGAAGAAATTTATCACCAAAGCCAGCGAATAGAAATTTATCAAAAATACATTAAAAAACTTCTGGATTCAGGCCAGGCCTTTTGGTGTGACCATAGCCAAACAGAATTAGCCAAAGAGAAAAAAGACCAAATGGCTGACCACCAGTCGCCTCGCCACATCTGTAATCGTAAGGATAAAGCCAAAAAAGGGATAATTAGATTTCGTTGTCCAGAGAAAAAAATAGTTTTTAATGATTTAATTCGAGGAAAGTTAGAATTTGATGGGGGATTATTAGGCGATATCAGTATTGCCAAAGATGAAAAAACTCCTCTTTATAACTTCAGCGTAGTCATTGATGATTATCAAATGAAAATGACTCATATTATCCGCGGCGAAGACCATATTTCCAACACTCCCAAACAGATTCTTATTGGTCAAGCGCTTGGTTTTAGTCAACCGCAATTTGCCCATTTACCGTTGATTCTAGGACCAGATAGAAGTAAATTAAGCAAACGCCACGGGACTGTTTCAGTTGGCTGGTATAAAAAACAAGGATATTTGCCAGACGCCCTGGTTAATTTTATGGTCTTGCTTGGTTGGAATCCCGGCACAAAAAAAGAGATTTTTTCTCTCAAAGAACTAATTAAAGAATTTTCCTTAGAGCGGGTCCAAAAGGGTGGGGCAATCTTTAATCTCCAGCGGCTGGACTGGTTAAATGGATACTATATTCGGCAAATGGATTTAAATGAATTAACCAAAAAATGCCTGCCCTATTTAGAGAAAAAAATTGATTTTGACTATGCAAAAAAAATAGTCGCCTTAGAACAAGAGCGACTTAAGAAGCTGTCTCAAATAGGGGAATTAACTAAATTCTTCTTTTTAGACAAATTAGACTATCAGCCAGAACTGCTTATTTGGAAAAAAATGACCCTAAAAGAGGTTAAAAATAACCTTGACATATTAGATGAAACATTGTCTAAAATGGCCAAATTTGACCGAAAATCTCTTCAGGATATGCTGATGCCCCTAATCAAAAAACACGGCCCTGGCGAGCTTCTGTGGCCTCTAAGAGTGGCTTTAACTGGCCAAAAGGCCTCACCACCGCCCATTGAAATAGCTGAAATCCTGGGTAAAGAAAGAACTTTAAAAAAAATTAGAGAGGCAAAGGATCAAATTAAGGCGCGTTCTTAGGAAAAAAATGCTTAAGCGGTTTTTAATAGTTTTAATAATTTTTATCTTACCCCTAATTAGCCAGGGAGGGTTGATTGATGAGATTAATCAGCAAATAAAAGAGCAGGAGACAAAAAGGGCTGAATTAGAAAGACAAGCCCAAGAATATCAACAAATCATCAATCAAAAACAAGGGGAAATTAAAAGTTTAAATAATCAGGTTGCTATTTTCAATGCCCGGATAAATAAACTGCAAGTAGAAATTAATATAACCGAGGACGATATAGTTCAAACCAAATTGGAAATCCTGCAGTTAGAATATGGCATCGGCCAAACAGGTGATGATATTATTAAACAAAAAGACAATTTAGCTAAAATTATTCAGACGATTGCTGAATATGATCAAACCAGCCAGATAGAAATAATTTTAGCCAGCCAGGATTTTTCTGATTTCTTTAACCAAATGGCCTATTTGGATAATTTACAAAACGGCGTCCAAGAAAAAGTTAAGCAGCTTAAATTATTAAAAGAGAAATTAAACCAAGACAAGGAAAGCAAAGAGGCAAAAAAAGAACGGCTGGAAGGACTTAGAAACCAATTAACCCAACAGCAGTGGTCTTTAGCCAGCCAAAGAAAATCCAAAGAAGCAGTTTTAAATTATACTCGCGGCCAAGAAAGTAATTATCAGCAAATGCTGGCCAATATTGAAGCCCAGAAAAAGTCATTATTAGGTGATATTAACCGTTTACGCCAGCAAAAAGCAGCTGAGTTGGCCCGTTTAAAAGAACTTCAAGAAAAGCCGCCAGCTCAATATTGGGCTTCTCTTAATTGGTATTATCAACAGGATGATTCTCGCTGGGCTCAAACAAATATTGGTATTAGCGATTCCAAACTAGGGGATTATGGCTGCGCCATTACCTCGGTGGCCATGATTTTAAAATACCACGGAATTAGTATCACCCCCGGACAATTAACTAAAGAATCAATTTATGCTTGGGACTTAATCTATTGGCCAAGAAAGTGGGGAAGTATCTATTGTATGAATTGTCCGCCAGCTCATACATCTTCTTTTGACTGGTTCCGCCTTGACCGTGAATTAGGAGCTGGCTATCCAGTGATTGTTTTTGTTAGGGCTAATGGCCGGGGAGCCGGCCATTATGTCATCGTTCATCACAAAACAGAGGATGGCCGCTATGTGGTTCATGATCCACTTTTTGGAGCTAATATTTATTTAGATTCCACTCGCGTCTATATTTCCAATTTATACGAAACCACCACTAGTTTAGACCAAATGGTCATTTATCACTAAGAATATAAAAATATGAAGCGATACATTATTTCTCTAATTATTTTTACTCTTTGTTTTTCAGGATTTGCTTCAGCTCAAGAAAACCAATCTGAAATAAACTGGCTTGAAAAAATTTATCATAAAATCAACCAAAAAATTATCAGCCCAGTGAAACAAAGCACTGAAAATCTTCCTCAAGATGCTGCCCAAGGCATTGAATATCTTTTAGAAAAAGCCAAAGAAAAGAAACAAGAGAAACAAGAGGAGATAAAGGAGGAAGTTAAAAGAGGAATTAAAGAGAAAACTAAAGAATGGACTCAAAATAGATTAGATTGGCTTAAAAATAAGGTCCTCAATCCCCTTAAAAACAAAATTCAACAGGGGAGTAGCCTGATTAAAAAAGGATTTTATAAAATTAAAGATTATTTAATTGAGTTATTTAAAGAATAAAATAGATATCCTGATGAAAAGGTTAGGGGATAATAGAGAATTTTATCAACTTGACGGCTCAGCCAGCCGTATATTAAAATAGATATATAGTCGCATAATAACCCTTAATACACATTTAATATATCTTCTTTATGGAAAAAAGCCAAAAACCACTTCCTCAGTATTTAAGTGATTTTTTAGACTGGTTAGATATTGAAAAAGGTTTATCTAATAAATCTCAAGAAAACTATTCCCGCTTTCTTAAAAAATTTATTGATTGGTTAAAAGAAAATAATCTGGAAGATTTAAAACCCCACGAATTATCCCCTGCTCATATTTGGGACTATCGGGTCTATCTCTCTCGTCAGTCAAAAAAACCGTTAAAGAAATCAACTCAAAACTATTATTTGATTGCCTTGAGATCTTTTTTGAACTATTTTGCCAATCAAGATATCCTTTCTCTGCCAGCTGAAAAGATTAAATTAGCTAAAGACAAAGATGAGAAAAAAGTAAATTTTTTAACTTTAGAACAGATAGAAAAATTATTTTCCACGCCAGACACATCAAAAAGAAGTGGTTTGCGCGACCGGACTATTTTAGAAACTTTATTCTCGACCGGTTTAAGAATAGCTGAATTAGTTTCACTTAATAGAGAGCAAATTAATCTGAAACTAATGACTAAAGATTTAGAAGTCGGTATTGTTGGTAAAGGTAATCGACCTCGAACCGTCTATTTTTCCCAAAGAACCGTCTATTGGCTTAGAAAATATCTTGATACTAGACAAGATAAAGAAAAAGCCCTTTTTATTAACTATCAAGGCAGAAAAAACTCATCTCGAAGATTAACAGATCGTTCTATTGAAAGAACTATAAAAAAGTATGCCCTAATGGTTGGCTTGCCGACTAATACTACTCCCCATACCTTAAGACATTCCTTTGCCACTGACCTCTTAACTCAAGGAGCAGATTTAAGGGTTATCCAAGAATTTTTGGGTCATCGAAATATTTCCACTACCCAGGTCTATACTCACGTAACTAATAAACGTTTAAGAGACATCCATCGTCAATTTCACGGTGGTAAAAGATTAAAATAATGTTAAAATAAATCATTATGCGGATTTCTTATTCGGGCTTAGATACATTTTCTATTTGCCCGGCTAAATATAAGTTTCAATACATTGACCGGATAAAAGTTCCTAAATCCAAAGAAGCAGTTTTTGGCACGCTTATTCACGAATGCCTTAAGGTGTTTCATGAACCAAGTAAGCCAACACCCTTATCTGAAGACGAGCTGCTTAAATATTTTACGGAGAAATGGAACAGCCGTATTTATCAAGACAGTCAAGAAGAGGCCTTTGCTTTTCATCAAGGAATTGATTTATTAAAAAAATATTATCTTCATAATCAAGGAGTTGAGTTTAATATTGTTAATTTAGAAACACCTTTTGAAGCACCTATCTTAGAAGGAAAAAAGTTTCATCAAATTACTGGTCGGATTGACCGAATTGATAAGTTAGGCGATGGAACTTTTGAAGTAATTGACTATAAAACAACTAAAAAAATGCCTTCTCAAGCAGATGTTGATAAAAACTTCCAGCTTTCTGTCTATTATTTAGGAATAACCAATCGCTGGCCTTCTCTCCAAGAAGAAAATAGACCAGTCAAACTATCTCTTTGCTATTTAAGACATGGCGAAAAACTTTCTGCTTTTCGAACCAGCCAACAAATTAAAGAAACCCAAGAAAAAATCTTAGATTTAATCAACCAAATTGAAAAGAGTAATTTCGAACCTCGGGCAAATCCTCTTTGTGACTGGTGTCAATACCAACCTGATTGTCCGCTTTTTAAGCATAAATTTGTTAAGGAACAATCCCCGGCTCCTGATGAGCAGCAAATCAAAGAAGTTATTAAAGAATATTTTGGCATAAAAGATAAACAAGACCAGGATAATAAACGGTTAATGGAATTAAAAGAAATGCTCAACCAATACTGTGACAAACACGGTCTTGACCGGGTCTTTGGCAAAAGCGGCTATATCACTCGCCTGCCCCAAAAAAGATTTAGTTATAACTTTAATAAAGTCAGGGAAATTCTTGAACCAATTGGTAAATGGCATCAGATCTTAACTATTGATAAAACCAAATTTAAAAAGGCAATTGATTCATTGCCTTATCAGCTTAAAAAAAAAATAGACCAAACCAAAACCTTAGAAAGAGAATTCAAGGTGATTCATATCTCTCGAAACTCCCGCAGCGGACATAGCCAACGGCTTGAGCTTCCGTCTCTGAAGAAAACCAAATTTGATTTTGGGGAGCGATTTTTTTAGCCCAAGGGCAATCAGGCCAATGATATTTATTACTATTAACACTGCCCACAAATCTCTTTCCTTCTATTGTTTCTTCTGTTTCGGCAGTCAAAGATTGCTCGATGGAAGCGGTTGGGCCCTGAATAACCATTGGTTCTTTATCTATTTGCGGAACAGTTAATCGACCAGCGCCAAAGCTGATTAAAGCGACTAAAATAATTCCCATAGTCAAAGTAATATCTGATTCATGCTCCTTGACGAATTGTTTGAGATGAGATAACATATCATTATGTCTAAGACAAAATCAGCCGGATCAACATCACTTGGTCGGGATTCTCGACCAAAATATTTAGGTGTTAAATTATTCGGTGGGCAAAAAGCCCAGCCAGGCAGTATTATTATCCGACAAAGAGGAAATAAATTCCTAGCTGGTAAAAATGTCCGCCAAGGCAAAGATGATACCCTTTATGCAGTTGCTAAAGGCATAGTTAAATTTGCCACTAAAAGAATCAAGAAATTTGACGGCAGCCGGAGAATCACCAAAATCGTCAATGTAGAACCTTAATAAAATCTTATAAAAAGAGGCACTAGTCATTTGACTAGTGCCTCTTTTTTTTTATTTTTCTTTTTCTTCTGTAACAATAATTTTAATCTTACTTTCTAAATTGTGAGGGAATTCAACGGTTGCCTCGTACTCCCCTATTTCTTTAATTGGTTCTTCTAATTTAATTTGTTCTTTTTTAATCTCAAAATTCTTTTCCTTTAAAACTTCAACTATTTTAGCTGTTGTGATTGCTCCAAAAAGTTTACCATCTTCAATAACTTTAGCTGGTATTTCTAATTCTAAACCATCTATCTGGCTAGCTATCCCTTGATAAAGCTTCAATTCTTCTTCTGCTTTTTCCGTTTCAATTTTCTTTTCTTCTTCTAATTTAATTAATTCTGATTTAGTCGCTAAAACAGCCATTTTATTGGGAATTAAAAAATTACGGGCATAACCATCAGCCACATTTTTAACTTCGCCATTTTTACCTAATTTTTCTACATCCTTAAGAAGAATTACTTTCATGATATTAATATTTTATCTCAAAATTACTAAATTGACCAGTCGCTTCCTGCCACTCAATATCTATTTTATCCACTTGAGCCAGTATAGGTCCATTATAGCACCATTTGATTAATTCTTTCAACTTTTCCTCTTCTCCTTGAGCCGTTACTTTGACTGTCCTATTTGATTCATTGCTAACCCAGCCAGTCAGACCTAACTTCCTGGCTCTTCTGCGAGTCGAATCCCGAAAAAATATTCCCTGGACCCGGCCATGGATTATTAGAATCACTTTTTTAGTCATTTGAGGAAATCAAGGATAATAAATAATTTCTTGCCTTGAAGAAATGGCCAGCTTGTTTCTGAATTAATTTTTCTGACTCGGCCCGATTTTTATGATGGTTTTCTTTAATAGCTGAAGCCATCCGGCCAAAATAAAGAGTTCTTAATAATTTAATAATTGCTTCTTTATCTGAATTTGAGTGGGTCTGGTAAAGATAAAACATCTGATAAACTATTTTTACCCAGAGAGCTGCTTTAATCTTTAAGGATTTATCTTTAAGAAACATTTTTTCAAGCACTTCTTGAATTTCTGAAGGAAGATATTCTTTAACCAGTTGATAATGATTAATGAAATCAGCCAAAGCAGTTTCCTCAATTTCTTTATAATCAACTGGCGGAATTTTTTGAAAACGGATTTTGCCGCCTACTTGACAAACCAAGGGAGGTTTTTTCAAATCTATTTTTCTCAACCACAAATCTTTATTATCAACTAAAAAACTAAAAAGCGTCTTGGCTACTTCCAAAAACATATTATCTAATTTAAGTAAACTGGGTTTGTGAATTTTTGAACCTAAATTAACCTGACCTAATTTAAATCCTGACTTAATGGCATTAAAAGTCATAAAAATATCAATGCCGTAACTTTTAGCCGTCGTCGACCATTTTTGAGTTAACCAATATTCAACCATTCTTTTTGAAAAACCCATATCACCGCCAATTGGCTGGCGAATATTATATCCCAAAAGCCCATAAATTAAAGGATAAGATAGATGATTAGTAATTGAACCATCATATTTATGACGATGATAAAAGGGTGTTAAGAAGTCATAATCTTTAATAATAGGTCCCAAGAGACATTTTACCCATCGAGAATTAACATTCTTTAAATCAGCGTCAATGGTCATAGCTGCCTGAGCTCCTAAATTTTTAACTTTTAAAAATAAGTTTCTTAAATTGTTTCCCTTGCCTCGTTGGCCAGCTGGTGTAGAAAGATAAATTTTTGGGGTTTTGGTCTTTGTTTGTAAAAAAACTCTGCCAGTATTGTCTGGAGAGTGGTTGTCGCTGTTAATTATCACAGCCGTTTTTTGGCTGAAATATTGTTCCAGCCCCTGATCAACCTTTTTAGTTACATAGTCAATATTATCTGCTTCATTAAGAGAAGGAATGCCCACGACAATTTCCGCTTTTTTTATTTTTTCTGGATTGACTTCTATCATTTTATCTAAGTAATTCTAGGGCCTTATTTAATTGAGGGTCGCGCATCTCATCAATATCTTCTGAAGTTATTTCTACTTCTATATCAGGAGATATTCCTTCTTCTCTAATACTAAGCCCTGAAGGAGTTAGCCATTTGGCCACAGTGACTTTAACGCTGGAGCCATCTTTAAGTTTTTCTAATTGTTGAACTGAACCCTTGCCAAAACTTTTTTGACCGACAATTCTAATGTCTTTAATATCGCGCAGGGCGCCAGCTAAAATCTCCGAAGCAGAAGCTGAACCCTGATTAATTAAAACAATTGTTGGTAAATCTTCTAAATCTCCGTATCCTTTACTTCGATATTTATTCTCTTTTCCGTTGCCGAAATCTTCAATAACTACCACCTCGCCTCTAGGTAAAAACCAACTAGCTATGTCAACGGCCACTTCTAAATAACCACCTGGATTATTACGGACATCTAAAATAATTCCTTTGGCTTGAGATTCAAGAGCTTCTTTAACTATCTTCCTGAATTCGCCAGCCGAGTTTTCAGTAAAGTGATAAAATTGAATATAGGCAATATTATCATCTTTAATTTCCCATTTAATAATAGGAATTTTAATTGTCCCTCGGGTAATTTTTATTTCCTTGACCTCATCCCATTCCTCGCGGGTAATCAGCAAAACAACTTCTGTTTCTTTGGGTCCCCTAATTAAATTAACCGCTTCGTCAAGAGATAAATCAGCTGTTAAAGTATCATCTATTTTAAGAACTTTATCACCTGTCTTTAAGCCAGCTTTTTGAGCCGGCATGCCTTCTAAGGGAGCGATAATCGTTAAAATTCCTTTTCTAATGCCAATTTCAGCGCCAATCCCTTCAAAACTGCCGCCCATATCATCAATAAACTTCTTGCTTTCCTTTGGCTCCATAAAAACAGAATAAGGATCGTCTAATGATTTAAGCAGACCGGTCACTGCTCCATAGATCATTTCTTGACGGTCTAATTGAAGCCGGTCAACATATTTTTTTTCTATAATATGCCAAGCATCCCAGAATAAACTAAAATCAACCGTTGTCGGTTGACCTAATTCTTTATTAACTAAACCCTCAACTTTCTCAATAGAAGGTTGACTAGTTTTGCCAACAAAAAAACCAAAAACAAAAACAACAATCAAAAGAATAATCCAAACTGGAATGAGAATATATTTTTTCATCGCCATTTCCAAAAATACTTTATTGCGCTGATTAAATGAAGCCGAGTATATTTATTGAGAAAAATATCTAAAAAACCGCCCCATTTTTTACTAGTTCGATAATAATAATGAGCCATTTGAGCCGTTGGCAAATAAACCACCTCATATCCATTTTGCCAAAAACGACGGCACCAGTCAGCATCTTCTAAGTACATAAAGAATCTTTCATCCAGTAATCCTACTTTTTTAATAGCTTCTTTTCGAACAAGCATGGCTGACCCTTGCAGCCAATCTACTCTTTTTAGAGAAGAAAAATCTTCTTCTTTCATTAAAAAATGATTTATTTTTTTCTTGCCCCAATTTAATTTTCCTAAAAATGTCCGCCTAGCTATAATTGCTCCAATATTAGGAAAACAAAAACAGGAATTCTGAATAAGATTGTTAAAAGTTAATAATTGAGGACCAACCAGACCAACTTGAATATGACCCTGAATAAATTCAACTAAGCGATTAATCGATTCTTTCAGAACAATAATATCAGCATTAAGAATAAGAAGATATTCTCCCTGAGACGACTCAATGCCTTTATTAACAATTTTAGCATAACCAACGTTATTAGGAAAAGAGACAAATTTAACTAAAGGAAATTTTTCTTTAATTAAATCTTGAGTTTCTGGCTCGGCCTGACTATCGGCAATGATTATCTCATGTTCAATCTGGCCGATGTTTTCTTTGATCGACTTTAGACAAAGTTTTAGGAGGACTGGTGTCCGATGATGAGTAATGATAATAGATAACATTAATTAAAAATATTCTGACAGGCCTCCTGAATTTGTTTAAAATTATCTCCTACTGGCAGCAAAACATACTCTTCGTTAATAAAAGTATGATAAAGTAATCCTTCTGAGTTGATGTCAAAAACCTTCCTTTTTATATTTTCTATATCTAAATCAGAAGCTAAATTAATCAGATTTCCAATGTCAGTTAAACTCATATCTGTTCGGATATTCTTACCAAGAATATCTAATAAATTATAAATTTTAACTGGATTAGCCAGTACTCCCAAAGAAAGAGCTTTTTCTTTAATAGCTAGTAAGACCTGTTGTTGACGATACATTCGGTCAAAATCATCAGTTGAGTAGCGAGAACGAACATAATAAAGAGTTGTCTCTCCGTCTAAAATGTTTTCACCTTGAGGTAAGCAAAAGACCCATCTTTCTTCTCCGTCAAATTCTTTAATCAGCCAATGTTCATCATCTATTCGGCCTTCTTTAGCCCACTGAAAATCTTCTTCAAAGGGCTCAGCTAAATAAAGAGAAATTCCCCCTAAAGCATCAACAATTTCCTTAAAAGCTCCAAAATTAGCACTGATCGCGTAATCAATATAAAGACCGCTTAAATAAGAAACAGTTTTTTTAGCACAATCAAAACCGCCATAAGCATAGGCAAAATTAATTTTTTTCTTTTCTTGAGCGCACCAAATTCTAAGATAAATATCACGAGGTATGGACATTAGAGCAACTTCTCCTGTAGCCTTTTTGACACTTAGTATAATTAAAGCATCAGAAAGTAATTGCCCTTCGCCATTTTCTTCTAACCCCCTCATTCCTAAAAGCAAGACATTAATTCTATTTGGATCCTTATCTGGCAGTTTAGGTAAATCATCGAAAGGTAAAATTTTAGCCGTATTATCCCAGCCAATAACTCGATTAATGGTAAATCCTGTCTTAAAAAAGAAAACAGCTAAAAAACTTCCTAAGATAAAAATAGAGATAAATACCCAAAATCTTGTTTTTTTCTTTATTTGAACCATTTTTCTATTTCTTTCGCCCCGACTTTTTTTCTAGTCATAATAATCTTCCTTTTTTGCCAGGCCAGGGGCATTTGTCTGAATAAATCTTTAATCGCTCGCCAAGTATATTTTTCAAAAAGTAAAATATAAAACCAGGCAGCTATTTCCTTAGGAATAATCCAAGGTAAATGCTTAAAAAACAACCAAGCTAATTCATTTTTAATTTGCATCAAGCGCTGATTTTTAAAGGAAAGCTCTTTAGAAAATTGACTGATTTTTCTTCTTTCTTTGATAATTCCCCAAGGAGTTCTGGTAGCGCTATCGCCAGATCCTCGCCAGTGCCGAGCCAGAGCTGTCGGCTGATAAATTGCTTTCCAGCCATAAAGCTGCATTCGCCAAGCTAAATCAACATCTTCTTTATAGCAAAAAAAATCTTCATCAAAATACTGACTATCGATTTTAATATCTTCTAAGGCCTTTCGGCGATAAATTGGCGCGGCCCCATCAGCTCCAAAAATTTCTTCTGTTTTTCCAAATTGACCTTGATCAGTTTGCCCTTGTCCACGATTAATAATTCTACGATTTTTTAAAATAAGCAAACCAGTCGTATCAATAATGTTAGACCCTAAGGGTCTAACACGTAATAGCTTTCCTTGAACTGCCGCTATTTTATTATTTTTTTTAAATATCTCGATAGCTCTTTTGACAAAATCTTTATCCAAAACCACATCCTGATTAAGGCATAAAATAAATTCTCCCTGGCTTTCTTTAATTCCTTGGTTATGACCAGCGGCAAAGCCAACATTTTTCTGGTTTAATATAACTTGAAATTTTTTTAGATAATCTATTGTCTCATCAGTGGAAGCATTATCAATAATTAAAATTTCGATATTAGGATAAGTTTGTTTCAAAACTGAATTTAAACAGTCCTCAATATACTGACGACCATTATAAGTGAGAAGATTTATGGAAACTAAAGGATGATTTTGCCGCATACAATAAGCCAAGATTGGCTATAAAAAATAAAAAGACCTTATCATTAAGAAGGACGACATCAAATAAACTATAACCCAAAATCCAAATCAAAGCAAGTAGGAAAAAACCGGCCCAAACACGAAAAAATGACTTTTTATGTTGATTAAAAATTTGCCAAGCATCTTTAAAAATATACCAAAAAATAGTTAATAAAATAAGTAAAGCAAAAATACCCATTTCCGAAGCAAAGTCCAAGTAAAGATTATGAGCTGAAGAACCTTTTTTAGCAAAAGATAAATCCTCATTAAGTATTAAAGGGAAATTACCTATGCCGACTCCCAAAAAAGGATGCATTATTATTGAATTAGTCGTCCTTTGCCAGATTTCTAACCGGTTCTTAACCGATATTTCAGTAAAATCAATGATGCTTCTAGCTCTCTCGAATAAAGAAACTCCAGAAACTGCTTCTTGGCCTAATTGAATATACTGGGGCAAGAAAAGAATGGC